>NZ_LSKG01000110.1:0-43718 GCF_001557005.1 Sphingomonas sp. CCH15-F11
CCGGCACCCGACTGGAAAATGGTCTGGTCCGACGAATTTGACGGGACCGCGCTCGATCCGACCAAATGGCGGCCGGAAGTGTCGTGCTGGGGCGGCGGCAACAACGAGCAGCAATGCTATACCGACCGCGACGCCAACATCCGGGTGACCGACGGGATGCTGCACCTGATGGCGCGCAAGGAACGCTTCACCGGCCCCGACCGGCCGCCGGAGATCGCCGCGACGCCCAACCCGACCGTCACCCAACCCTATAGCTCGGGCAAAATCCGTACCTTGGGCCTGGCGAGCTGGCGATACGGCCGGATCGAGTTCCGCGCCAAGGTGCCCAAGGGGCAGGGCACCTGGCCTGCGGTGTGGATGATGCCGGCCGACAGCGTCTATGGCGGCTGGCCGTTGTCGGGCGAGATCGACATTCTGGAAGCGGTCAACATGGGCGCCACGTGCACCGTTTGCGCGGGCAATCGGGGCGAGAACCGCACGCTCAGCGCGCTGCATTTCGGCGATTCGCCGCCGCGCAACACGCATATCGAGCGTCGCGTCGCGCTGCCCGACCTCGCGCTGCCCTCGGATGATTTCCACGTCTGGACGCTGGAATGGGGCAAGGGGCGGATGCGCTTCTTCCTCGACGGGCGGCTCTATTGGGACGTCACCGCCGACCAGTGGCGCACCGCATCGCCGCGCGCGGCGGGAAATCCGGTTGCGCCGTTCGACCAGCCCTTCTACCTGATGGCCAATCTGGCGATCGGGGGGCGATTGGCGGAGGACAATAACGACAAGGGCATCGGCAAGGACACGCTGCCCGCCGCTTTCGTGATAGACTGGATCCGGGTCTATCAGTGCAGGCAGGATGAGGAGACCGGACTGGCCTGTATGAAAGGCGTCGAAAAGGACTGAACACGCATGGCCAGACGCCGCCAGGCCGTAACCATCAAGCATGTCGCCGCCGACGCCGGTGTTTCGCTCCAGACCGTCAGCCGCGTCATCAACAACGAACCCAATGTCCGCCCGGCCATGAAGGCGCGGGTGCAGGCGGCGATCAACAAGCTGGGCTATGTCCCCTCGATCGCGGCCCAGCGGATGAGCGGATCGCGATCCTATCTGATCCTGGCGATCAACGATCGCGACCGCACCATCGCCGAATGGCAGGCGCGGCAGGGCAATGACTGGGTCGACCAGATGCTGCTCGGCGGGATGCTGAAATCCGCCGAACATGGCTACCGCATGATCTTCGAGCTGATCGACACGCATAGCGACCATGTCGAGCGCGAGCTGGGCGCGGCGCTGGCCGCCCTGCAGCCCGACGGCGTCATCCTGACCCCGCCGCATTCGGAAAACGCCCAGATCACGCGCCTGCTGTCTGATCGCCGCATCGCCTTTGCCCGCATCGGTTCGCAGGCGCGCGGTCCCGGCATCGCAATGACCCTGGGCGACGCAAATTCCGCGCGGCTCGCGACCGAACATCTGATCGCGCTGGGCCATCGCCGCATCGGTTTCATCGCCGGACCGGCCGACTACAGCCTGTCGCAATGGCGCATCGACGGCTGGTGCGCGGCAATGGCGGGGGCGGGACTTGCCACCGCCGGCTATTGCGAGCGCGGCGATTTCGGTCATGCCAGCGGCGTGACTGCGACGGATCGGCTGCTGGCGCACCCACTGCCCCCGACCGCCATCATCGCCAGCAGCGACCAGATGGCGCTGGCGGTGCTGGACGTGGCCAAAGCGCGCGGCATGGCGGTGCCCCGCGACCTGTCGCTGATCAGTTTCGACAACACGCCGGTCGTGCGCTTCACCCGCCCCCGGCTCTGCGCGATCGATCAGCCGATCGCCGGCGCATTTTCCCGCGCGGTGGAGTTGCTGATCCGGGCCACGGGCGACGAACAGTCGGAACTGCCGGTCGAACTGGCCAGCGAACTGGTGGTGCGCGAAAGCACCGCCCCGCCGCCGGCCGATGACCGTGGCTGACCCTGCGGGTCCCGCCGCCCAGCATTCGCGCTTCCTGTCGCTTTACGCGCTGGCCTTTGCCGGCGGTGCGGTGGCCTATGTGCCGTTTCTCACCCTGTTGCTGCCGTTGCAGGCGACCGCGATCAGCGGCGACGACCCCGGGCGCGCGCTCACTTTGATCGCCCATTGCACCTTTGCCGGCGCGTTGACCGCCAGCTTCGCCAATATCGGCTTTGGCTGGATCAGCGATGCGCTGCGCGTGCGGCGGCCGCTGATCGCGTTGGGGATGATCGGATCGTCGGCACTGATGGTGACCATGCCGCTGGCGACGGGTCCGGGCGAACTGATCCTGCGCATCATCGGCTGGCAGCTTTGCCTGAACGCCATGCTCGCGCCGCTCGCAGCGTGGGCGGGCGATGCGGTGCCCGACGCGCAAAAGGGGCTGCTGGGCGGGCTGCTCGCCTTCGCCCCGGCGCTCGGCGCGCTGGCCGGGGTGGTCGTGACCGCCGATCCGCTTGATCCAGCCCGCTGGGGCACGACCCTCGTCGCGATCCTGGTGCTGGCGATGGTCACGCCGGGGCTGGTCGCGGCGCGCGCGCGGGCGATGCCGCATTTGGCCACGTCCGCGCCCGCCGCATCAGGCCCGCGCGATCCCGCACCGAGCGGGCCGCGTGCGGTGATCGGCATGTGGCTGGCGCGGCTGCTCGTCCAGATTGCCGAGGCGTCGCTGTTCGCGTTCCTGTTGCTGTGGCTGCGCAGCCTTGCGCCCGGCTTTCCCGCGCATCGCACCGCACAGATCTTCATGACCGTGCTGTGCGCCGCGGTGATCGTCGCCCTCGCGCTGGGGCGATGGTCGGACCGTACCGGCCGTCCGCTGGCACCGCTGGCCGGATTGGCGGCACTCTGTGCGGCCGGGCTGGGGATGATGGCGCTCGCGACCACCCTGCCAATGGCGATCGCGGCTTACGCGCTGTTCGGGCTGGCCAGCACGGTCTTTCTGTCGCTCCACGCCAGCCAGACCCTGCGCGTCCTGCCGTCGGCGCGCCATCGCGGCCGCGACCTGGGCCTGTTCAACCTGACCAATACGATGCCGTCGCTGGTCATGCCATGGCTGACGCTGGCGCTGGTGCCGCTCTATGGCTTTGCGGCGCTGTTCCTCGTGCTCGCGTTGTTGACGGCAGGTGCAGTGCTGTTGCTTGTCGTGCTGGGCCGGGGTCCGGGTCAGGCCGGCCGGCGGGCATAGACGCCGAAGGCAGCGATCACCGCATAGCACAGGGCCGGCAGCACCAGCGCGACCGCCAGGCTGGCCGAGACATCGGCGATGACCCCGGTCAACAGCGGCACGATCGCCCCGCCGACGATCGCGACGTTGATGATGCCCGAACCGTCCGCCGCACGCGCGCCCAGCTTTTCGCACGCCAGCGTAAAGATCGTCGGGAACATGATCGCGTTGGCGAGGCCGATCGCCAGCAGGCTGTAGGCCGAGACCGTGCCGGTCGTCTGCGTCGACAGCGCGATCAGCAGGATCGCGGCAACGCCGACCGTTGCCAGCACCTTGCCCGGGCTGACCACGCGCAGCACCGCCGACCCGATGAAGCGGCCGATCATCGCCCCGCCCCAATAGACGCCGATCAGCTTGCCCGCCGCCTGTTCGCCCAGGCCCAGCACCTGGGGCTGCATCAGATAGTTGACGATCAGCGATCCGATCGAGACTTCCGCGCCGACATAGAGGAAGATGCACAGCGCGCCGAAGCCGAAGCGCGGCCGCTTGAGCAGGTCCAGCCCGGCCAGCCCGCTGCTCGCCTCATGCCGTTCGCCCTTCAGCGCGTTACGGAACA
Source organism: Sphingomonas sp. CCH15-F11 (assembly GCF_001557005.1). Lineage (NCBI taxonomy): Bacteria > Pseudomonadati > Pseudomonadota > Alphaproteobacteria > Sphingomonadales > Sphingomonadaceae > Sphingomonas > Sphingomonas sp. CCH15-F11. Next base: position 3,780 of record NZ_LSKG01000110.1, read on the forward strand.
GCCACACCACCGCCGCGACGATGGCGAGTGCGACCGCGATGCCCAGATAGCCGTTGACGATCGCCTGGCTTTCCGCAGTCCGATAGGCGTCGAGCTGCGCCCCCGTCAATTGATCGGCGCTGACCGTCGCCAGACTGCCGAGGATCAGGATCGACCCGACGATCGGAAAAACGGTGGTGCCCACCGAATTGAACGCCTGGGCAAAGGTCAGCCGGCTGCTCGCGGTTTCGGGCTTGCCGAGCAGCGTGATCAGCGGGTTCGCGACGACCTGAACGATCACCACGCCGCTGGCCAGCACGAACAGCGCGAACAGGAACAGGCCATAGGTTGCGGTCTGGCTGGCCGGGATGAACAGAATGCACCCGACCATCATCGTCAACAGGCCCGCCACCGCGCCGCGCATATAGCCGATGCGCTTGACCAGCCGGGCACCGGGAATGCCGATCACCGCATAGGCGGCGAAGAAACAGAATTGCACCAGCATCGCCTGGGTGAAGTTGAGGGTGAACAGCTCCTTCAGCTTGGGGATGATGACGTCGTTCAGGCTGGTGATGCCACCGAAGATGAAAAACAGCCCCAGGACGAACAGCTGAAGTTGCGGCGCATCGATATGGGATGCGTCGTCACGCGCGGCGTTCGATGCGCCGGGTTGCAGGGCCATGATTCACTCCCGATGGCTGGGTTGGTTCGATGTGCCGGGGCAGGCGGCAACGCCTGATCCGGCCTCGATCCGCACCGATCGCAACGTGGCGACGAAGCCCTTGGGCGCCTGCACGCGGAACGGTGAACCGACCGATGCGATCTTGGTGCCCGCTTTTTCAAAGCAGTGCAACGGCACCCGGGTCTCCACGACCGTGCCGGGGGTGCTGGCGGCAAGCGCGGCGGTGAGGTCGATCGCGCCTTCGCCGATTGCGACCCGCACGGGCCCAGCCGCGCGGCGGTCGATTCGCCATTCGATGAACAAGGCGAGGCCGCCATTCGATTGGCGGGTCAAATCGATTGCGGGGCCGTTGATCGTCAGCACGGCGTCGGCAAGCCAGGTGAGCTGGCGCGCATCCTCCTGTGCCTTCAGGTCGATCGCGCGCGTGGCGATCGCACCGTCGTCGGCGAGGCGCCAAGGTGCCGGCACCTTGCCGCGCACGACGAAGTTGGTCGCGACCTCCTCGGCCGCAAGATCGACGCGCGGATCTTCGTTGACCCGCGCAAGCGACCCGCCGCGCGTGTAGTCCAGGCCATAGCCGACCGGGAACAGCGGCTGCTTGACCGGCGCGCGCGCATCGTCGGGCCAGGCAAAGGGCAGCCGCCCGGTAAAGTCGCGCGCCGGCCGGCCATTTGCGCCGGCGATTAGCACATCGGCCACGCCTTCGCCCTGGGTGCCGGGCAGCCAGCCGGCGACAAAGGCATCGGCCTGGTTGAGCAGGCCGCCGACGAACATCGGTCGGCCCGACAGGAACAGGATAACGACGCGCTTGCCCGCCGCCTTCAGCCGCGCGACGAGCGCCGCATCGGCGTCGGTCGGACGAAAGGCCAGGTTGGGCACGTCGCCCTCGAACTCGGCATAGGGTTTTTCGCCCAGCACGACGATGGCGGTATCGGCACCCGCCACCTCTGCATCGCTCGGCATCGGGGCCAGCGTCGCGGTGCCGCCGCTGGCGGTCACGCCGTCGACGATCGCGCGGCCGATGGTGCGCCCGCGCGGAAAATCCTGCGCGCGGGTGTCGGTGCCCTGCCAGCTGATCGTCCAGCCGCCCGCCTGCATCGCCATGTCGTCTGCGCCGCTGCCCGCGATCAACACGCGGCTGCGCGGCCGGACCGGCAGGACATTGCCCTGGTTCTTGAGCAGGACGAGCGACTTCGCGACGGCCTCGCGGGCGAGTGCCAGGTGATCGGGCGCGCCGATGCTGGCCACATCACCGCGCGCCACGGGCGTGGTCCCCATCAGGCCCAGCTTGAACTTGACCCGCAGGATGCGGCGCACCGCATCGTCGATCCGCGCGGCCGGAATGCGGCCGGACTGCGCCGCCTCCAACGTGCTGGCGAACAGCCCCTTCCAGCTGTCAGGCGCCATATAGAGGTCGAGGCCGGCATTCACCGCGGCCGGGCAATCGGTGGGCCTGCAGCCGGGGATCTGGCCATGGCCGTTCCAGTCGCCGACGACCAGGCCGGCAAAGCCCATCCGCTGTTTCAGCACGTCCGTGAGCAGCGATTTGTTGCCGTGGTGTTTGACTCCGTTCCAGCTCGAAAAGCTGGCCATCACGGTCAGCGCGCCTGCGTCGATCGCCGGCGGATAGCCGCGGGCGTGGACGTCGATCAGTTCGGCCTCACCGATCACGGCGTCGCCCTGGTCGCGGCCGTCCTGGGTGCCGCCATCCGCCAGGAAATGCTTGGCCGTCGCCGCGACCCGGTGGGCGTCGAGCGGCTTGCCGGCAACCAGCGTGCCCTGCAGCCCCAGGGTCATCGCTCGCGCATAATCGGCGACCAGCGCCGGATCGGACGAATAGCCTTCATAGGTGCGGCCCCAGCGTGGATCCTGCGGCACCGCCAATGTCGGCGCGAAGGTCCATTCGATGCCGCTGCCGGCGATTTCCGCCGCGGTTGCCGCGCCGATCCGCTGGATCAGTTCGGGGTCACGCGCCGCGCCCAGGCCGATATTGTGCGGAAAGATGGTGGCGCCGGGCAGGTTGGAATGCCCATGCACCGCATCGACCCCGAACAGGATCGGCACGCCCGCCCCCGCCTTGCGCGAGGCGTCGCGAAAGGCGGCGACCAGCTCGGCCCATTTGGCAGGGCTGGCGCGTTCATCGCCGAACGGGCCGGAATTGCCGCCGGCCAGGATCGAGCCAAGCGGATATTCGGCAAGGTCGGCAGGCGTGATCGACGCGATGTCCGCCTGGATCAACTGGCCGACCTTTTGGCGCAGCGTCATGCGCGCGATCAATCGGTCGATCTCGGCCTCGGTCGCGGGTGTGGTGATCGTGGCCGGGCTGGCGGCGCGCGGCCATTTTCCAGGATCGGCCACGCCCGTTTCGGCGGGTGCGGGCTGTGCGCGACCCTGATGCGCAAGGCCGACGCTGGCTCCCGCCGCCGCCACCATCGACCCAAGCATGATCCATGCTGCACCGACCGTTCTACGCACCCGTGCCTCCGTCTTTCCGTTCGATTATTGTGAACGTTCTCACACGGGTGATGACAGGGTGTGGTGGTCAAATCAAGGGGCTGGACAGTGTCGGGATGCGATCAGCGCTCAGCCGGTTGGCGCGCTCAGCTTGTCGACGCGACGCTGGTGACGTCCGCCGGCAAAGGATGTGCTCAGGAATGCCTCCACACACGCCTTCGCCTGGTCGAGGCCGATCAGCCGCGCGCCCATGGCCAGGACGTTGGCGTCATTATGCTCGCGCGCCAGCCGCGCGGACAGCGGCTCGTCAACGCGCGCGCAGCGGCACGCCGGGTTGCGATTGACCGCGATCGAGATGCCGATCCCCGATCCGCACAGCGCGATGCCGAATGTCGCCTTTCCGGCCGCGACATGCCCGGCGAGCGCATAGCCATAATCGGGATAGTCGACGCTGGTCGGATCCTGCGGGCCTAGGTCGGTGACGTCATGCCCGGCTTCACGCAACCATTGCGCGAGCGCCGCCTTCAGCTCGATGGCGGCATGGTCGGAGGCGAGGACGATCTGGTGTGGCATGGGCTGGCTCTCCGGTTGCACGAAACGCCCTAGCCCGCCGGCGCGCCTCGGGCTAGCCTCGGTGCACCGCTCATGGGCATCAGGAAACGATCATGGCACGCACCGCAGGATGGATGATGTTGGCCGGCACGCTGATGCTGGTCGGCGGATGCAACGACACGCGCGAACCGGCGACGGTCGAGAGCAATGTGACGATGCCCCTCGATGCCGGCGATAACGACGCCGACGCTGCTGTCGAAAACACCGTGGCCGCCAATGACAGCGCCGCCGAACCGGACTTCGCCGGCCGCTGGATCGGCCCCGAGGGCATGTTCCTCGACATCGCAGCCGATTCCGAAGTCGGGCCCGGCCATTATACCATCCGCAACCGCTGGGGCCTAGACGCCGATGCCGAAGGGTCGTTCAAGGGATCGGTGACCGGGGGCGTGCTGCGCTTTACCCGCCCGGACGGCGACCAGACGCTGACGCCCGGCAACGGGGAGGCGACCGGCATGAAGTATCTGCTCGACAAATCGGATTGCCTGATTGTGCGCACCGGCGAGGGCTATTGCCGCGCCTGACGGCCGCGGATGCCGGGGTGAAGCGCGCGTGGCAGCGTCCGCCGCGCGTGACGGCGGCGGCGCAAACGCCCGCGCGTGCGCGCCGGATTTGCCGGCCGCGCGCGCAACCCGACCCGGCCCGTCACGCACTTGCAACGCAAGCGTCATAATGTCAGCCTAACGCGCACGGCATTCACCGGCGCGGCGTGCGCTTGAGGGGATTTCACGACATGGCGCTGGTTGAAAATGCTCCCCGGAATGTGGCCGTGCGCGGCGCGGTGCACCGGCATGACCATCTCTCGAAGCAGGGGCTGCTCGAACGGACCTTCACCTTCGCCTTCCGGGGGCTGGTCTATGCCCAGATCTGGGAGGATCCGGTCGTCGACCTGGAGGCGTTGGCGATCACGCCCGATTGCCATGTCGTGACGATCGCGTCGGGCGGCTGCAACGTGCTCAGCTACCTGACCGCCGATCCCGCCGCGATCACCGCGGTCGACCTCAACACCGCACATATCGCGCTCAACAAGCTCAAGCTGGCGGCGGCGCGGCACCTGCCCGACCATGCCGCCTTCCACCGCTTTTTCGGCCAGGCCAACCGGCGCGAGAATGTCGAAGCCTATATGGCGTATGTCCGTCCGCATCTCGACGATGTGTCGCGGCGCTATTGGGAAGGGCGCGGGCTGATCGGGCGCAAGCGGATCACCGGCTTTTCCAAGGGATTCTACAAGCGCGGACTGCTCGGCGGTTTCATCGGCGCCGCGCATCTGGTCGCCAAGCTCTATGGCATCGATCCGCGCGTGATGCTGGAAGCGCGCACGATCGAGGAGCAGCGCGAGATCTTCGAGACCAAGCTCGCCCCGGTGTTCGACAAGAAGTTCGTCCGCTGGCTGGTCGATCAACCCGCGTCGCTTTTCGGGCTGGGCATTCCGCCCGCGCAGTATGAGGCGCTGGCGTCCGATGATCCGCAGGGCATTTCGGCGGTGCTCAAGCAGCGGCTGGAAAAGCTCGCCTGCGATTTCGACCTCTCGCAGAATTATTTCGCGTGGCAGGCCTTCGGGCGCGGCTATGGCGAAGGGCCGGCGGCGCCGCTGCCCCCCTATCTCGAACCCGCCAATTACCAGGCGGTGGTCGAGCGGGTCGACCGGGTCGAGGTGCGCCATGCCAACATGTGCGATTACCTCGACGCGATGCCCGATGCGTCGCTCGATCGCTATATCCTGCTCGATGCCCAGGACTGGATGACCGACGCGGTGCTGACCCGGCTGTGGACCGGCATCACGCGGACCGCGAAGCCCGGCGCGCGGGTGCTGTTCCGCACCGCGGCCCAGCCCAGCCTGCTGCCCGGCCGCGTGCCCGACGCGATCCTCGACCGCTGGGATTATCGTGCGGACGAATCGCTCGACTATACCCGCCGCGACCGCTCGGCGATCTATGGCGGCGTGCATCTCTATGTGCTGAAGGGATGAGCGACGGCGCGCGCGATCATGCGCGGCGGATGGACGCGGTCTATGCGACCCAGCGCCACATCTACGACCTGACGCGCAAATATTATCTGCTCGGTCGCGACGCCTTGCTGCGCGACCTTGCCCCGCCCGCGGGCGGGGCGGTGCTCGAGGTCGGCTGCGGGACCGCGCGCAACCTGATCGCGGCGGCGCGGCGCTACCGCCACGCGCAATTCTTTGGCTTCGACATTTCCGAAGCGATGCTGGCGACCGCGCGGGCGAATGTCGCGCGCGCGGGGTTGAGCGCACGCATCACGCTGGCCCAGGGCGACGCGACCGGCTTTGATGCCGCCGCCATGTTCGGGCGTGACCGGTTCGACCGGGTGTTCATGAGCTATACCATCTCGATGATTCCGGGCTGGGAGGATGCGATCGCCGCCGCCGCCGCGGTCGTGGCGCCCGGCGGCACGCTGCAGATCGTCGATTTCGGCCAGCAGGAGCAGCTGCCCCGCCCGTGGCGCAGGCTGCTGTTCGCCTGGCTCGCCAAATTCCATGTCAGCCCGCGCGCCGACCTGGATCGCGTCATCGCCCGCGTCGCGCGCGCGGCGGGGCTGGAGGCGCGTTTCCAGCCGCTCTATCGTGGCTATGCCTGGCGCGCGACGTTGGCCGCCGGCCGGGACTGAATGCGCCGGGGCGACGATCAACTGGCTGCAATCTCGGCCAGATAGGCGTCGGCATAGTCGATCGCGATTTCGCACCACAACAGCTTGTGGTCGGACATCTGATGTCGCCGGTAATAGCGCCGGAAATAGTCGACCTGACGATCGCGCGGGCGCGGATTGCCGTCGCCGTCGACCGCAATACGCTCCGGCTTCAGGTGATCGACGTAGAAGGCCGCATCCTCGTCGCGATACACGTGCCCGAGCATGTCGAACACGCCCGAGTTGCGCACTGCAAAGCCGGGATGCGCGGCCTTGACCGCGATCTGGTCGTAATGATGGTCATTGCCCAGATTGGTGGTGTGCAGCGCGGTCGGCACGGTGAATCCCGCAGCCTCCAGCGCCTGCATCGTCTCGTGCGCGGGCGAGACGATGTTGAAATCGCCGAGCAGGATATAGTTTGCGTCGCGCCCGGCATCTTCGGGACGGACCCAGCCGTCCTCCCGCGCGCGGCGGACGGCGGCGCGCGCCTCGTCCGCCTGCCGATCGGCAAGGAAGCGGGCGATCTGTGCGATCTCCGCACGGCGCTGCGCCATTTCCGGCGAGCCTTCGCGTGCATCGCCGTAGAAGATGTGGACGGTGCAGAGCTTGAACTTGAGCCAGCCGGCGCGGAACGCGACGGTGAACGGCGTGCGCGCGAACTGGACATGGCGGGTGACGCCGTCGGCGCCGGGCGCGGCGATCTCCTGACCCTCGGGCAAGACGATCTCGCCGGTTTCGCGAGCAAAATGCACCTTGCCCCGGCGATAGAGAAAGGCCAGCCGCTCGTGATTGCCCGGCCCCCCTTCACGCGAGGTGCCGCCCGCCGTGTCGGTGACCAGATAGTCCCAGTCGGTGCCGAGATGATCGTTGACCAGCGTGTCGAGCGCAGTCAGGTCGCGATTGACCTCCTGCACCGCGACCAGATCGAAATGGTCGATGATCTCGGCGATGTAGAGCATCGATTCGGGCGTGCGACGATACCCGCCGCCATTGCCGAAATGCATCAGGTTCCAGGTGGCGAGCCGCAGGCTGCGCTCGCTCGTACGCTGCGTGATCTCGCGCTGCAGCGCCGCCTTGAGCGCGGTCAACCGTTCGGCAACGAAGCGGCGGTGGAGCGGATCGGTAAAGCGCCAGCGCAGCGAATGGATCATCGTCATCGGCCATACCCCCGAGCGCGATCATGCGCGCGGGAGGTGACGCGGCGATGACCGCGGGCGTCAGGCGGCCTTGCGCAGCTCGAGCCGTTCCCAGATTTCGACCAGCGCGTCGGTCAGCTCGCGCATCATCTCCGGCGTGTGGCTCGGCCCGGGGGTGAAACGCAGCCGTTCGGTGCCGCGCGGCACGGTCGGGTAATTGATCGGCTGGACGTAGACGCCGTATTCGGCGAGCAGGATGTCGCTGATCCGCTTGGCGCGGACCGGGTCGCCGACCATCAGCGGCACGATGTGCGTCGTCGTCGCCATGACCGGCAGGCCCGCTGCGGCCAGCATCGCCTTCAGCGTCGCCGCCGCCGCCTGTTGCCCGTCGCGCTCCACGCTCGACGCCTTCAGGTGGCGCACGCTCGCCAGCGCGCCGGCGACGAGCACCGGCGACAACGACGTGGTGAAGATGAAGCCCGGTGCATAGCTGCGGATGACGTCGATGATGGTCTGGTCCGCCGTGATATAGCCGCCCATCACCCCGAACGCCTTGCCCAGCGTCCCCTCGATGATCGTCAACCGGCCGGCGACGTCGTCGCGCTCCGAAATGCCGCCGCCGCGCGCGCCGTACATGCCAACGGCATGAACCTCGTCGAGATAGGTGAGCGCGTTATACTTGTCGGCAAGGTCGCAGATCGCCGCGATCGGCGCGACGTCGCCGTCCATCGAGTAGACGCTCTCGAACGCGATCAGCTTGGGCGCGGCGGGATCGGCCTCGGCCAGCAGCTCCTCGAGATGCGCGAGGTCGTTGTGGCGGAATACCCGCTTCTCGCAGCCCGAATTGCGGATGCCGGCGATCATGCTGGCATGGTTGAGGGCGTCCGAAAACACGATGCAGCCGGGCAGGATCTTTGCCAGCGTCGACAGCGTCGCTTCGTTCGAGACATAGCCCGATGTGAACAGCAGCGCCGCCTGCTTGCCGTGCAGGTCGGCCAGTTCGCGCTCAAGGTCGACATGATAATGCGTGTTGCCGCCGATATTGCGGGTCCCGCCCGATCCCGCGCCGACATTGTGCAGCGCCTCCTCCATCGCCGCGATGACGTCGGCGTGCTGGCCCATCGCCAGATAGTCGTTGGAGCACCACACCGTGATCGGCTTGGGGCCGTTATGGCCGGCGAAGCAGCGCGCGTTGGGAAAGGCGCCCTTGTTGCGCAGAATGTCGATGAAGACGCGGTAGCGCCCCTCGGCGTGCAGCCGGTCGATCGCCTGGGTGAAGGCGCGCTGATAGTCCATGACCGGTCCCACGTCCGCAATTCGTGTCATGCGCGCGTATCTAGACGCGACGCCTGCGTTTTTCCAGCCGCCAAAGGACCCGGTTGACAGGCGGACGAGATAGCGCATCTGACTGATATTGCGCAAAGTTTCGACATTGCTCTCGATCAAGGACGTGCCCGGCGCGCTGTGCTACCTCCCCGATATCGCACTCCCTTCCCCGAGTCGCACGCATCGACGCGATCGATATTCGCCGCGCGCCAATGAAATGCAGGAGGCTGAGACATGGCTTCGTCCAACACCGAATATTATGCGCGCCGTGCGGAACAGGCGCGCTTGCTCGCCGATCGCGCCGCGGATCAATGTGCCCGTTCGGCGCATCTGACCATGGCGAAACGCTATGGCGAACTTGCCGCGCGCGATGCGCAGTCGGCGGCTGGGGAGACCGCGCCGACTAATTGAGCGCAGCACGCGCCGCCCGGCGATCAGAGCGTTTTGACCCGGCTCAGGCCATAGCCGGCCAAAGCGGGCTCAAGCCGCGCGGTCACGGCGTCGCGTCGCGTGAATACGGCGACATTGGCGCGCGGCGACGCTGGCCAGGCCTGGTCCGCCGTCAATGCCTGGACGCGTCGCGCGATTCCGGCTGATCCATCGACAAAATGCAGCGGGCGGGGGGCGGCGCGCTTCAGCTGCGCCTCGACCAGCGGAAAATGGGTGCAGGCGTTGACGACGACGTCGATCCGGTCGCCGCCGGGCTGGTCGAGCAGCCCGGCAAGCACGTCGGCATAGGCCGCGTCGGGGACGTCCTCGCCGCGCAGCACGGCCTCGGCCATCTCGACCAGCGCCGCCGAGCCGTGGCGCAGAACGCGGCAATCCGCGGCAAAGGCACGCGCGAGTTCGTCGACATAGGGCTGGCGCACTGTCGCCTCGGTACCGAGCACGCCGATCACGCGGGTACGGCTGAGCGCGGCGGCGGGCTTGATCGCGGGCACGGTGCCGACCACGGGCAGGTCGAGCGCGGAACGGACGGCGGCGAGCGCGATCGTCGACGCGGTATTGCACGCGACCACGATCAGGCGCGGATCATAGCGTTCGGCCAGCCGGCCGAGCAGCGCGGGCACGCGCGCGGCAATGTCGGCCTCGCTTCGCGTGCCATAGGGAAATCCCGCCGAGTCGGCGGCATAGACGATCGGCGCCTGCGGCAGCAGCGACCGGGTGGCGGCGAGCACCGACAGACCGCCGATCCCCGAATCGAAGAACAGCAGCGGCCGGTCCGCCGGCGACAGCGTTTCGCGCGCGATCATCGGCGCGCCATGCGGCGGTTGCGCGCGCCAAATCAAGGCCGTATTCGATCGGTCGGAACCGGATAAGGGGTCGAGGGCACGGTGCCGACCGAAATTCTATGGCAGGCACCGGCGCTCGCGCTGCTGATCGGCTATCTGCTGGGATCGATCCCGTTCGGTGTGCTGCTCACCCGCGCGGCAGGTGCGGGCGATCTTCGCCAGATCGGATCGGGCAATATCGGCGCGACCAACGTCCTGCGCACCGGGCGCAAGGGGCTGGCCGCGGCCACGCTGGCGCTCGACGTCGCCAAGGGCTGGGCGGCGGTGGCGCTGGCCGATGCGATCGTGCCCGGCCACGCTCCGCTCGCCGCGGCGGCGGCATTCATCGGACATTGCTACCCCGTGTGGTTGCGCTTCTTGGGTGGCAAGGGCGTCGCCACCCTGATGGGCGTGGTGCTGGCGCTGCACGCGCCCGCCGCGCTCGTCTATGCGGGGGTGTGGCTGGGCATGCTGGCGGCGCTGCGCATTTCGTCGGTCGCAGGGCTTGCCGCGGCGTTTTCCGCTCCGGTTTCGCTGGCGTTGATGGGGCGCGGCGACCTGGTCCCGCTGTCGCTCGCGCTCGCGCTGATCGTCGGATGGAAGCATCGCGGCAACATCGCGCGCCTGGTCGCGGGCACGGAGCCGCGGGTGGGCGCAGGTCCGCGTGCCTGATCCGACCGGTCGGGCCGACCGGCTGCGGCTGATCCGCGCGCACGGCATCGGGCCCGTCACCTACGCCCAGCTGATCGCGCGGTTCGGCGATGCCGCGCGCGCGATCGAGGCGTTGCCCATGCTGGCCGCGCGCGGCGGCGGACGCCCGCCGACCCTCGCCGATCCGGCAATGATCGCGCGGGAGATCGCGACCGTCGACCGGCTCGGCGCGCGCCACGTCTTCATCAACGATCCCGACTATCCCGCGCTGCTCGCCGAGCTGGAGAGCGCGCCGCCGGTGCTGACCGTGCGCGGCGACACCGCGCTGCTGGCGCGGCCCGCCATCGCGCTGGTCGGTGCGCGCAACGCGTCGGCGGCGGGTTGCCGGTTCGCGCGCGAACTGGCGATCGGGTTGGGACGACAGGGGGTGAGCGTCGTGTCGGGGCTGGCGCGCGGGGTCGATACCGCCGCGCATCAGGGATCGATCGACACCGGCACCGTGGCGGTCATCGCGTGCGGCATCGACCGCGTTTTCCCGCCGGAAAATGCCGCCCTGCAGGAGGATGTCGCCGCGCGCGGGCTGCTGCTGGCCGAACAGCCGCCGGGCACCGAGCCGCTGGCGCGCCATTTCCCCACCCGCAACCGCATCATCGCAGGCGCCACACAGGGCACCGTGGTGGTCGAGGCCGCCCCGCGATCGGGATCGCTGATCACCGCGCGGATCGCCGCGGACGCCGGCCGCGAGGTGATGGCGGTGCCCGGCTCGCCGCTCGATCCGCGCGCGCAGGGCTGCAATCTGCTGATCCGCGAGGGGGCGACCCTGGTCCAGTCGGTCGACGACATTCTGGAGGCGGTTCGGCCGATCGATCCCCGCGCGGTCCGCTCGCCGGGATCGACCTATCACCCCGCGCCGGTGACGGCCGATGTCGATGCCAGCGAACGCCGGCGCGTCACCGATCTGCTCGGTCCCGTGCCGGTCGCGGTCGACGAACTGATCCGTCAGGCCGCGATCGCCCCGGCCATCGTCCAGACGGTGCTGCTCGAGCTCGAGCTTGCCGGCCGGCTCGAACGCCATGCCGGGGCCCGGGTGAGCCTGGTCTGATCGGCGTCAGGCGCGCAGACGAATCGCGGAGGCCTGCAGCGCGAGCGGATAGAGCAGCTCGTTTTCGCTGCGCATGCGCGCATGCAGCTGGTCGATCAGCTGCGCGGTCGCCTCCGCAAAGCCAGCGCGGTCGCGCATGATCGCTTCTTCGTGCCAGTGCGCGCCATAGCCCAGCCAGTCGACCGCCGCGCCTTCGAAGCGGCGGATCGCGTCGTGCGCCGCGCGGGCATCGGGGTCGTCGTTGCAGGCGAGCAGTCGCGGATAGATGTCGCGATCGCCATTGGCGAGGTGGGGGATCACCGCTTCGAGCAGCCCGTCGACCGCGTCGCGCAGCTGGTGCGGTCGCTGGTCGGGATCCACCGCCGCGTCGGCAAGCGCCGTCGCCAGCGCAACGATGCGCCGGTGATCGCCGATCAGCCGTTCAAGCGAGTGGTGAGACAAGGACAGGTGTCACCTCGAAACGTAGCTGTCACGATCTAGCCGCAAGACCCTTAACAAACCGTCCGCACCGCGCCATGAGCGGCACCGCGTCATCGGGCGGGCAACGCCGCTTGACGCCACCGCGTGCCGCTCTCCATCCTCGCGCGTACACGTAAGGAACCGTCGCACCCCATGCAGCTTGTCATCGTCGAATCGCCCGCCAAGGCGAAAACCATCGAGAAATATCTGGGCAAGGACTATCGCGTGCTCGCCTCCTACGGGCACGTCCGCGATTTGCCGCCCAAGGACGGATCGGTGAACCCCGATGAAGATTTCGCGATGGCGTGGGAAACCTATGCCGACAAGTCGAAGCAGCTGAAGGCGATCACCGACGAGGCGAAGAAGGCCGACCGGCTGATCCTGGCCACCGACCCCGACCGCGAGGGCGAGGCGATTTCGTGGCACGTTCAGGAAGTGCTGAAGCACCGCAAGGCGTTGCCGGGCGAGGTCGAGCGCGTCACCTTCAATGCGATCACCAAGGCGGCGGTGCTGCAGGCGATGGCCCAGCCGCGCCAGCTCGATACCGACCTGATCGACGCCTATCGCGCGCGGCGTGCACTCGATTATCTGGTCGGTTTCACCCTGTCGCCGGTGTTGTGGCGCAAGCTGCCCGGCGCCAAGTCGGCGGGGCGCGTGCAGTCGGTCGCGCTGCGCCTGATCGTCGAGCGCGAGCGCGAGATCGAGGGGTTCCGGCCGCAGGAATATTGGTCGGTCATCGCCGAGTTCGAACAGGACGGCACGCCGTTCCAGGCGCGGCTGGTGCGCTTTGACGGCACCAAGCTCGACCGGCTGTCGATCGGCGACGAAGGCACCGCCCTGCGCGCCAAGGCCGCGGTCGAAGCAGGGCGTTTTAGCGTCGCGTCGGTCGAAACCAAGCCTGCGACGCGCAACCCGCCGCCGCCGTTCACCACCTCGACCCTGCAACAGGAAGCCGCGCGCAAGCTCGGCTTTTCCGCCAGCCACACGATGCGCATCGCCCAGGGCCTCTACGAGGACGGTGCGATCACCTATATGCGCACCGACGGCGTCCAGATGGACGGCAGCGCCATCGACGCGGCGCGCCGCGCGATCGCCCAGCGCTATGACGGCGGTTATGTCCCGGACAAGCCGCGCCAGTACCAGACCAAGGCGAAGAACGCGCAGGAAGCGCATGAAGCGATCCGGCCGACCGATTTCAGCCGCGACCGGATGGGATCGGGCGATCATGCGCGGCTGTATGAGCTGATCTGGAAGCGCGCGCTGGCCAGCCAGATGGCATCGGCGCGGCTGGAACGTACCACCGTCGAACTGGAGGAGGGCACCGGCCGCCACGCGCTGCGCGCGACTGGCCAGGTGGTGCTCTTTCCCGGCTTCATGGCGCTGTACGAGGAAGGCCGGGATGAGGAGGGTGACGAGGATTCACGCCGCCTGCCGCTGATCCGCGAGGGCGACGCCCCCGCGCGCAAGAACGTGACCGCCGAGCAGCATTTCACCCAGCCGCCGCCGCGCTTTTCCGAAGCGTCGCTGGTCAAGCGGCTGGAGGAACTGGGCATCGGCCGCCCGTCGACCTATGCCTCGATCATTCAGGTGCTCAAGGACCGCGCCTATGTGCGCGTCGAGAAGGACCGCTTCTTTGCCGAGGAGTCGGGCCGGCTGCTGACCGCGTTTCTCGAACGCTTCTTCGAGAAATATGTCAGCTACGACTTCACCGCCGGCCTGGAGGAGGAGCTGGACGACGTGTCCGGTGGCCGGGCGGCGTGGCAGGCGGTGCTCGACGCCTTCTGGCGCGATTTCAAGCCGCGCACCGCCGAGGTGATGGAGCAGAAGCCCTCCGACATCACCGCCGCGCTCGACCAGTTTCTCGAGCCCTATCTGTTCCCGCCCAAGGCCGACGGATCGGACCCGCGGCTGTGCCCCAATTGCGGTGCGGGTCGGCTGGCGCTGCGCGGCGGCCGGTTCGGCGCCTTCGTTGCGTGCTCGAACTATCCCGAATGCAAATATACTCGCCGCTTCGCCCAGGGCGGCGGCGAGGCGGGCGAGGACACGGGGCCCGAGGTGCTGGGTCAGGATCCCGAAACCGGGCTCGACGTCTCGCGACGGTCGGGGCGCTTCGGCCCCTATCTGCAACTGGGCGACGGCAAGGACGCCAAGCGCGCGTCGATCCCCAAGGATGTGTCCGAACCCGATCTGGAATGGGCGCTCAAGCTGTTGTCGCTGCCGCGCACCGTCGGCCTGCATCCGGAGAGCGGCGAGCCGATCACTGCGGCAATCGGCCGCTATGGGCCTTATCTGGCGCATAACGGCAAATATGCGCGGCTGACCTCGACGATGGAGGTGTTCGATACCGGCATGAACGCGGCGGTCGTCAAGCTCGCCGAAGCCGCTGCCGGTGGCGGCCGGCCCCAGCGCGGGGCAGCGCGCGAACCGCTGCGCAGCTTCGGCGCGCATCCGGTTTCGGGCGCGGAGATCAAGCTGATGGAGGGGCGCTATGGCGCCTATCTGACCGACGGCACGACCAATGCGACGCTGCCCAAATCGGCGGACAAGGACGCGCTCACGCCCGAGGAGGCGGTGGCGCTGATCGATGCGAAGGCCGCAGCGGCTCCGGCCAAGGGCAGGAAGAAGGCGGCGTCCAGGAAGCCGGCGGGGTCCAGCAAGGCCCCGGCGAAGAAGGCGCCGCCGAAGAAAGCGGCTGCGAAGAAAGCGGTGACGAAGAGCTGACCGCGCCGGGCGATGCGTCGCTCGGGCGGGGCCAGCGGATCATGTCACGCCGCCTTGAGGCTGGTCATCTGAAGCCAGGCGCGTGCCTGCTTCTGCGCCAGCGCGATTTCACGTGCGGTCATTTCATCGGCCACTTCGGCGCGGCAGAGCTGAGCCCGCGTGTCCCCGGTCATCGCGGCGAGATTGAACCATTTATGCGCTTCGATCAGGTCGATGCCGACCCCGCCCGATCCGCTCGAATAAACCATGCCGAGATCGAAATAGGCGTCGGTGTCGCCGCGCGCGGCGTCCTCCAGACGGCTTTCGATCAGAAACCGCGCACTCTTCAGACTGTTGGCCATGATGCCCCCATCCCCTTCTTTGCCAGGGGAAGGATTGCCGTCACAGTTTCAACAAATGGTTAACGCGATTAACCAGAAGTGATCGGGGCCACCGCGACATTGTCGAGCAGCCGCGTGCCGCCCATTCGCGCGGCGGCGAGCAGGCGCATCGGGCGTGCCGCGTCGAACGCGGCCAGCGTCACCGCGTCGACCAGCTCGACATAATCGACCTCGAACCCGGCCTGGGTCAGGGTATCGCGCGCCTGGGCGAGCGCCGCCGCCACTTCGCCGCCGCGTTCGATCGTGCGGGCGGCGACGCCGAGCGCGCGGGGCAGCGCCACCGCCTGGGCGCGGTGGTCCCCCGCCAGATAGATGTTGCGCGAAGACCGGGCCAGGCCATCGTCCTCGCGCTGGGTGGGCACGCCGATGATGTCGATGGGCAGGTCGAGATCGGTGACCATGCGGCGGATCACCGCCAGCTGCTGGTAATCCTTTTCCCCGAACAGCGCGACGTCGGGGCGCACCTGGTTGAACAGTTTGGCGACAACGGTGGCGACCCCGTCGAAATGACCCGGGCGCTGATCGGCCTCCAGTCCCTCGCTCACCCCGGTCATCGTGACGCGGGTGGCAAAGCCCGCCGGATACATCACCTCGACCGGGGGCAGCCAGAGTAGATCGGCCTTGGCGTCGGCCAGCATCCGCGCGTCCGCCTGCTCCCGGCGGGGATAGCGCGACAGGTCCTCGCCCGCCCCGAACTGCATCGGATTGACGAAGATCGACACGACCACCCGGTCGGCTGCACGCCGCGCCGCCTCGACCAGCGCCAGATGCCCTTCATGCAGTGCGCCCATGGTCGGGACCAGCGCCACACGCTCCCCGGCCGTCCGGAACGCGGCGGTCGCGTCGCGCAGAGCGGGCAGGTCACGGATGGTTTGCACGGGCGTCGGGCCTCCGATAAGGACTTTCGAGGGGCGGCCTTCTATGGGCGGCGTGGCAGCGGATCAACAAAGGATTTCCGGGGTTGGGCGAAGTTTCGAGCGGCGGTTTGGCGACGGGGCTCGGGCGGATGCACGTCATCGTGTTCGCCAATGAAAAGGGCGGCACCGGCAAGTCGACCACGGCGGTCCATGTTGCCATTGCGCTCGCTGCCAAGGGGCATCGCGTCGCCGCATTCGACCTGGATCACCGCCAGCGCACGCTGGGCCGCTATCTCGACAACCGCGCCGCGACGATCAAGCGGACCGGCCGCGCGCTGCCGATGCCCGAACATCTGACCCATGACGGCGAAAGCCTGGCCTTCTTCACCGAGGCGATCGACACGCTCAGCCGCAACGCCGATTATCTGGTCATCGACACGCCGGGCCGCGACGATCGTTTCGCGCGCATCGCGGTGACCAACGCCGACACGCTGGTCACGCCGATGAACGACAGCTTTGTCGACCTCGACCTGATCGGCCAGGTCGATCCCGACACGTTCAAGGTGACGCGGCCGAGCTTCTACTCCGAACAGATCTGGGAATCGCGCAAGCACCGCGCCAAGGCGGACGGATCGACGATCGACTGGGTGGTGCTGCGCAACCGCATGCAGCACATCGAGGCGCGCAACATGAAGCGCGTGGCGAGCGCGATCGAGCAGCTCGCCAAGCGCGTCGGCTTTCGCGTCATCTCGGGCCTGTCGGAGCGCGTCATCTATCGCGAGCTGTTTCCCCAGGGGCTGACCATGCTCGATTCGCGCGAATTCGGGGAGATGGCGCTCGCGCATGTCGCCGCGCGCCAGGAACTGCGCGAGATGATGGCGGGCCTGGCGCTGCCTGAAACGACGCTGCCGATGTTCGCCTGATGGCCAAGCTGGTGCTGGTGGCGGCGGTGGCCGCCGCGATCTGGTGGTTTTTCCTGCGCAAGCCGCCGCGGCCGGCCCTGCCCGAGGAAGCCGAGGCGCGCGAAATCCTGGGCGTCGGGCGCAATGCCGACGCGGACGAGATCCGCGCCGCACACCGCCGGCTGGTCCAGGCGGTCCATCCCGACCGCGGCGGATCGGAAGCGTTGACCCGACGGATCAATGCGGCACGTGACGTGTTGTTGAGACGCCTGCGCCATTGAGTTTTGTCGCCGGCTCGCCGAAGAGGCGCGCGTCACTCAGGGAGGCCCGCATGACCCATCGTTTCGACCCCACTTCGCTCCGAGAATACGACATTCGCGGCGTCGTCGGAAAAACCCTGGGAGAGGATGACGCGCGCGCGATCGGGCGCGGATTCGCCACGCTGTTGCGCCGCGCGGGGGGCACGCGGGTGGCGGTTGGGCGGGACGGGCGCGCATCGTCGCCGGTGCTCGAGGCCGCACTGATCGACGGGCTGACGTCGAGCGGGGTCGACGTCGTCCGCGTGGGGCTCGGCCCGACGCCGATGCTCTATTACGCCGAAGCCACGCTAGAAGTGGATGGCGGCATCCAGATAACCGGCAGCCATAATCCCGCCGATTACAATGGCTTCAAGATGGTGTTTCAGCACCGCCCGTTTTTCGGCGCGGACATCCAGACGCTGGGCCGCATGGCCGCCGACGGCGACTGGGAGGACGGCAGCGGCACCGTCACCGACGTCGACATCATGGACGATTATGTCGGCCGACTGATGGCCGGCTATGCCGGGGGCAGCTACCGGATCGGCTGGGACGCGGGCAACGGCGTGTCCGGCCCGGTGATCGAGCGGCTGGTCAAGCTGCTGCCCGGCGAGCACCACCTGCTCTACACCGATGTCGACGGCAACTTCCCCAACCATCATCCCGATCCCACCGAGGAAAAGAATCTGGCCGATCTGAAGCGGCTGGTCGCGGAAAAGCAGCTCGATTTCGGACTGGCGTTCGACGGCGACGGCGACCGGATCGGCGCGATCGACGGCGAAGGTCGGGTGATCTGGGGCGATCAGCTTCTGTCCATTCTGGCCGAGCCGGTGCTGCGCGAGGTGCCCGGCGCGACGATCATCGCCGATGTGAAGGCCAGCCAGGCACTGTACGACCGCATCGCCGAGCTGGGGGGCAACCCGGTGATGTGGAAGACCGGCCACAGCCTGATCAAGACCAAGATGAAGGAAACCGGCGCGCCGCTGGCGGGCGAGATGAGCGGCCACATCTTTTTCGCGCACGACTATTACGGCTTTGACGATGCGCAATATGCCGCCGTGCGCCTGATCCGCGCCGTCCACATGATCGGCAAGTCGATGACCCAGCTGCGCAGCGAGATGCCCGCGATGGTCAACACGCCCGAGATGCGTTTCCAGGTCGACGAGAGCCGCAAGTTCGCGATCGTCGATGAAGTGCTCGCGCGGCTGAAGGACGAAGGCGCGCAGGTCAACGACACCGACGGCGCCCGGGTCAACACCCCCGACGGCTGGTGGCTGCTGCGCGCGTCCAACACCCAGGATGTGCTGGTCGCGCGCGCGGAATCGCTCGATCAGGCCGGGCTGGACCGGCTGGTGGCGATGATCGACGCGCAACTGGCCGCAAGCGGGGTCGAGCGGGGGCCGCAAGCGGGGCACTGAAAACGATCCCGCGTCGGAGGGGTAGCGCCTCCGGCCGATCGCGCCCACATAGCGGCGATGCCCGCGCCCCAGATCGTCCGTGTCATCGACCTTGAAACCACCGGGGCGGCACCGCCGACCCACGCGGTGTGCGAAATCGGCTGGCAGGACGTGGCGCTCGGGTCGGACGGACGCTGGGGACTGATGGGCGAGGGCGGATCGACGCTGGTCAATCCCGGTCGGCCGATCCCGCCGGTGACGATGGCGGTGCATCACATCCTGGACGAACATGTCGCGGACGCGCCGTGGTGGCACGACGTCGCACGCCCGATCCTCGACCCGTGGCCCCGCCGCGTGGCGCTGGCGGCGCATCGCGCGTCGTTCGAGGCGCAATTCTGCACGCCTGCGCTCACCCACGGCGCGGACTGGATCTGCACCTGGAAATGCGCGCTCAGGCTGTGGCCCGAATCGCCGGGCTTCTCAAACCAGATGCTGCGCTATTGGCGGCGCCCGGAGGGGATGGAGCACGAACGCGGCCTGCCCGCACACCGCGCCTTTCCCGATGCCTATGTCACCGCTTTCCATCTGCGCGACATGCTCAACCTGGCCAGTGTCGAGCAGCTGATCGCCTGGTCGAAGGTGCCGGGGCTGCTGCCGCGCGTGCGCTACGGCCCCTATCGCGGACGCGAATGGAGCGAGATCGACGACGATGCGCTGGCTGCGTTCCTGACCGATCGCGACGAGGATATTCGCTTCACTGCGGAGCATGAACACGCACGCCGCCGGGGCGGCGGCGCGATTGGCCGTGAATCGCGCCAGCAACAGCTCCTATAGGTTACGCTGCGACCGCCAACGGCCGAAAAAAGCGGGCGCCGACACCGTCGACGCCCAGTTCGCCAGTTGCACGCTGGAAGAGGTCAGTATTTGATGCGCTCGGCCTTCACCTTGTAGGGGCTGAGCTTCACCTGGACGCTGTCGGGGCCGGCCAGGTGCCCCGCGCCGACCGCGATGAACACGGTGCCGGGCTTTTCAAGGCGCGTGTTGATCCAGCTTGCCCAGCGTTCGTTGCGGTCGTTCAGAATGGCTTTCGACACTTCAGGCGATTCGCGCAGCGCGTCATTGATGATGGTGCCGAGCGTTTCTGCATCCCCCGCAGCCCATTTGCTGACCAGGTTTTCGGTAAACGTAGCGATTTCGGGCAGCTGCTCGACGGTCGCGTTCAGCAATTCGATCTGCGCCGTTTCCGGCAGCGAGTCGAAGAAGCCGAGCTGTTCGTCGAGCGTTTCGAGGCCAACGACGGGCTTGTTCGCTTGCTTGGCAGCCGCCGAGATGACCATTTCGGCCCCGGCGTTGGGCTGATAGCCGCTCTTCATCGTCGAGACCATCGACAAGGTGGTCGCCGCGAACCATGGGTCGACGCGATCCAGCCCGGCGGCCGGGATTCCCAATGACGCCAGCGCCTTGACGAACGCTTCCCGCTTGTCAGCAGGAATTTTCTCGGTCAGCGACGGGCCCGTCGGGTTCACCGCCCGGGCTGCCACAGCCTGCTGCGCTTCCTGTTCGGTCGGCATGACGAGTTCGAGCACGACCTCGTCGCTCTTGTCGAACGAGGTCTTCACCGCCTCGTCGAACCAGCTCAGCCCCGGCTTCAGCACATGGACGGTGCCGAACAGGTAGATGGTGGTGTCCTCGTCCTTGACCACCCACAGCGCCGGGTCGGCATCGACCGTGGCCGGGGCGGCCGGGGCGGTCGCCGCCGACTGCGCCTGGGGCGCGGGCTGGGCGGCGGAGGGCGGGAAGTAGGCGAGCGTCATCGCCGCGCCGACATAGAGGATTGTCCGCAACATTTTGTTTCTCCAGTCAAAAGAGGTTGGTTTGGGTCAGTTCAGGGTCGAAATTTCTTCCAGCCATAGGCTGCCATCAACACGAAGTAGAGCACTACGAAGATAATTTCATGGCTCGGCTCGGGGACCAGCCCGCCTTTCCAGAGCAGGAACCAGATCGGGTAGCCGACCAGGTAGACGTTGAACGCCATCATCATCGCCCAGCTGTTGTCGCGGCGTTCAAATTCGTCGACGGCCTTGAAATACCGCCACGTCCCGACCGTGCAGGTCAAAAGGAAGACCAGCGACGCGATGATCGCCCATGCTGCCGGAATGCCTTCAAGGAATTCACCGTCCTCGCGTTCGAAATGGGCGCTCAGAAAACCGATGACGAAGCCGCTGGCTGCAAGCGTGCCGATGATGACGAGAATCCGCCGACGCCGCGCCTTCAACGCCGCTTCACCCGCGCCCTTCGGCAGATCGGCGGGATTAGCCATGATCATTTCCTTCCCCGTCATCGAAAATCTCCTCGATCCTGAGATCGAACAATCGGCCGATCTTGAACGCCAGCGGCAGCGAGGGATCGTATTTGCCCGTTTCGATCGCGTTCACCGCCTGGCGCGACACGCCCAGGCGGCCGCCAAGCTCCGCCTGGCTCCAGTCCCGCTCGGCACGCAATACCTTGAGACGGTTTTTCATGAACACTCCGGCGATCCTTCCCGACTGTCACTATCGCATGACGTTATGTCATGCAACACTGACTAAATGACACCGTCATCTGACTATGTCAAGTCTCCATGACCAAAGGTCGCCCGACCATGACATCATGTCAGGGCCGCGTGACGCTAATTGTATCGGATTGCTCCGGTTTTCCGCGCATTTGGTCACTGCGCGGCGGGTCATGCTAGAGAGCGTTCGGTCAGCGATTTTCGCGCAATGATCGGGGAGAAGAGCAAGGTGCCCAGCGAATCGTTCAAGTTCACCGGCGCCGCCGGCCATGCCTTGGCAGCGCGACTCGAACGGCCGATCGGCCCGATTCGCGCGGTCGCGGTGTTCGCGCACTGTTTCACCTGCACGATGCAGAGCCACGCCGCGACCCGCCTGACCGCCGCGCTGGCACGCACCGGAATCGCGACGCTGCGATTCGACTTCACCGGCTTGGGGGGCAGCGACGGCGATTTCGGCAATGCCGGTTTTGCCGCCGACGTCGCCGACATCATCGCGGCGGCCGATCACCTGCGCGCGACGATCGAGGCGCCCTCGATCCTGATCGGCCACAGTCTGGGCGGTGCCGCGGTGCTCGCAGCCGCGGCGGGCGTGCCGGAAGCCAAGGCGGTCGTGACGATCGGCGCGCCGTTCGATGCCGCGCATGTGCTGCATCAGATCGATGGCGACTGGGATCGGATCGAGCGCGAGGGCGAGGGCGACGTCCGCATCGCCAGCCGCCCGTTCAAGGTCAGCCGCAACTTCCTCCACGCGGTCCAGGGCGTGGAGCCGGAGCGGCGCATCGCGGCGCTCGGCCGCGCGCTGCTCGTGCTCCACGCGCCGCGCGACGCGACCGTCGGGATCGAGAATGCGCGTCTCATCTATGACGCGGCCAGGCATCCCAAGAGCTTCGTGTCGCTCGACGACGCCGATCACCTGCTGACGCGGCTGGCCGATGCCGAATATGCCGCCAACCTGATCGCGGCCTGGGTGGCGCGCTATCTGCCGCCGCTCGCCACTCCGGTGCTGGACGAGGGCGCGGTGCGCGTGTCGAACGGTGCGGGCAAGTGGGGCACCCTGATCGAGGCGGGCGCGCATCGCTGGATCGCCGACGAGCCGCGCAAGCTCGCAGGCGAGGACGCGGGGCCGAGCCCCTATGACCTGCTGCTCGCGTCGCTGGGCGCGTGCACGTCGATGACGCTCAAATTCTATGCCGAGCGCGAGGGCATCGCGCTGGACAAGGTGACGGTGATGCTCAGCCATAACCGCAACCACGCGCAGGATTGCGATCATTGCGAGGAGGGCGGGACCCGGATCGAGGCAATCGACCGTACCGTTTCGCTAACCGGCGACCTGAGTGCCGAAGATCGTGCACGGCTGATGGTCATCGCGGACAAATGCCCGGTCCACAAGACATTGACCGGCGACCTGCATATTCACACGCGCGCCGCCGAACCCGGCGAATAGTCGCGAAAGCGAAACGAAATGCATGCACGTTCCGAACAGGTTCAACCGGAGCAGCAGGAGCTCGAGTGATGGCGGTTTTCCGCAACCTCAAAAATCACGGTCAAAAGATCATCAAGTTCAAGCAGGGCAAGGTGCTCGATAACGAGCTGGCATTCTGGGAAAACGTCAATGCTTCCCTGACCGGTGACGGCGCGTTCAATTACGGCAAGGGCGTCTGCGCCGCGATTTCGCTCAGGTTCATCGGCGAACTGCTGGGTAACCGGTTGCTGATGGACTTGGACAACTTTTCCTTCAATCGCGACGAGGGTGTATCATCGAAAAACACGCACAACGAAGGCCTCTACAACGAGGCCGTCCGGTTCCAGTCGGCCTATGTGAAGCGGTTTGAGACGGTGGGAAACCGCGACGCCGTTGCTGAAATGGCGAACCGCATGGGTCTGGAGGTTGCGGTCATGGGCAGGGACCTGATGTCGTTCGATTCAAGCCTGGTCGATTTCGCCACCTATTGGAGTGGCAAGGTCACCGATAGCGTCGCCGCCTATCTCTCCTACAATTTCAAGACCGCGGCGAACGAGCCGGGCTCGCACGCCATCGCGATCGGACGCCGGTTCGGCAAGATCTACATCTTCGATTCAAACATCGGCGGATATCATGTCGTTCCGGCCAATGTTGAGGCGTTCATGACCACCTATGTACAGGCTTACGCGGCCTATTGGACGATCGGCGCGGACGGGTTGTTCGCGCTGCCGTTGAAGAAGACGGCCTGAGCCCAGGCGGCTAGAGCGGTGCGGGCTGACAGCCGAGCAGCGGGTCGAAGCGGACCGAACGGCTGGCGATCAGGGGTACCGACGCGGTGACGGTGCGGGTGCGCGGATTTTCGGCCAGGCGGATCGGCTCCATGCCGGGTTCGAAATCCTTGCGGCAATCGGTCAGGCTGCGATTGCCGATATAGCGGCACGCGCAGGCGACCCGCGCGCCATAGCCGACGCCCAGTGCCAGCTGCGGCTGCATCGCGCGAATGTAAAGCCATAGCCCGACGCCGGTCAGCGCCACCACCGCCAGCGTTCCCCAGATCGCGATGCGCCTTGCCATCATCGCTGCCGAGCCTAGGCTGGCGCGATGCGATTGCAAGCGATCCTCGCGCTGGGCCTGGCGCTCGCGCTGCCGGCGGCATCGGCCGTGTCGCGAGACGCGCCGGCTTCCGCACCGGCCATGTTCGACACGCTGTTCGATCCCACGCTTGCGGAAACCCGCGCGGCGATACTGATCGTCGACGGGCGCGTGGTCGCGCGTCGTTATGCGCCCGGTTATTCGGACGCCAACCGCTTCATCAGCTGGTCGATGGCCAAGACGGTCACGGCGATGCTGATCGGGGAACTGGTCGCCGATGGCCGGCTGAAGCTCGATGCACCCGCACCGATTGCCGAGTGGCGGCGGCCCGGCGATCCGCGCGGCGCGATCACCTTGCGTCACCTGCTCAACATGGCGTCGGGGCTGCGCCACGTCGAAGTCGGCGAACCGATCGAGGCGTCGGACACGAACCAGGTGCTGTTCGTCGGCGGGACGCAGGACATGGCGGCGCGCGCGATCGCCGCCCCGCTCGCCGATCCGCCGGGCAAGCGCTTTCGCTACAGCTCGCTCACCTCGATCATCCTGGCGGAGATCATCACGAGGACGCTGACCGACAGCCGCGATCCCCGCGTGCGCGCAAAGGCCTATCGCGACTTTGCCGAACAGCGGCTGTTCGCACCCGCCGCGATGCGTCGCGTGTTCCTCGAGTTCGACGGTGCCGGCACGCAGGTCGGCGGATCGATCCTGCACATGCCGCTCGACGACTGGGCGCGCTTTGGCCGGCTGCTGCTCGACGGACGCGGTGCCGACGGCCGCCAGGTGATCGCGCCCGAATGGCTGGCGTTCATGAAATCGCCGTCGCCTGCCGATCCCATCTATGGCGGCCAGACCTGGCGCAATGTGGCCGGCGGTGAGGAGACGCTGTTCCCCGGCAAGGGTCCGCCGGGAACGGTCAGCGCAATCGGCCATCTGGGCCAATATGTCGTCGCGGCGTCCGCCCCTGTCGCGCCGGGTGGCCCGGCGCGGACGATTATCCTGGTGCGCCTCGGCAAGACCCAGGACGATCAGCTGCCGCCGGTGCGTGCCCGGCTGGGGGACATCACCGCAGCGGTCTTCGCGCACCAGGGCCCTCTGCCCTGACGTCGGACTGGCTCGATTGAACCCTGTCCCAAGGGTGGATCAGAGCAGGAAGCTGCCCTCGATCACCGACACGCACCCGCCCCCTAACATGACTCGGTCGCCGGCATCGGTACAGGCGATCCGCCCGCCGCGCGTGCTCGCCTGAAAGGCGGTGAATTGCGCGCGACCGAGCCGCTTTGCCCAATAGGGGGTCAGCACCGCATGCGCTGCGCCCGTCACCGGGTCCTCGTCGATCCCGGCACCCGGTGCGAATACCCGGCTCATCACGTCACTGTCGGTGCCCGGTGCGGTGGCGATGACCAGCACGTCGCCATGGGTCGCGAGCGCGCGGAAATCGGGCGTCAGCGCCATTACCTGGTCGGCATGGTCGAAGACGATCAGGCTGTTGCCCGCATCGTGCCACAGCGTGTCGCGGACCGCACCCGCATCGACGCCCAGCGCCGCGACGATGTGCGGCAAGGCGCGCGGGGCGGGCGTCCATGCGGGCAGTGCCATCGCATAGCCATCGCCGTCGCGCCGCACCTCCAGGATGCCGGCCCGGCGGGTCCGGAACCGGACCTGGTCGCGCGCCTGGTCGAGCCCGAGCACGACATGGCCCGACGCGAGCGTCGCATGGCCGCACATGATGACCTCGGTCGTCGGGGTGAACCAGCGCAGCTCGAAATCGGCGTCGCCGTCGCCATCCGGAATATAGAAGGCGGTTTCCGACAGGTTGTTTTCGGCCGCGATCGCCTGAAGCACTGCGTCGTCGAGCCATTGGTCGAGCGGCATGACCGCAGCCGGGTTGCCGGCAAAGGCGCGATCGGCAAATGCGTCGACCTGGAAAAAGCGCAGTCGGGTCATCATGGCTCCTTGGGCAGGCGGGCGAGTTCGTCGGCTTCGATCAGGTCGTTGCCGGGATGATCCACCTGCCCCTCGGGGTCGATATGGATCAGGATCTCGGTATTGGGAAACGCTTCCGACAGCTGGCGCTCCAGCGCCTCGACCACGTCATGCGCCCGGGCGACCGTCATGTCGGGGTCCATCCACATGTGGAACTGCACGAAATCGCGCGCGCCGCTGGTGCGGGTGCGCAGGTCGTGGAGGTTGCGCAGCTCGGGGTGGCGGCTGGCGACCTCGACGAAGCGCCGCCGCTTCTCGTCCGGCCATTCGCGGTCCATCAGCTGGTTGATCGCCGCGACCGATGCGCGCCACGCGCCGAACAACAGCCACAGCCCGATCGCCACGCCGAACATCGGGTCGATGCCACGCCATCCAAGCCCGCGCTCGAGCGTCAGCGCGGCGATGACCGACAGGTTGAGCCACAGGTCGGATTCGTAATGCAGCCGGTCGGTGCCGATCGCGAGTGACCCCGTCGCGGCGACGACCCGGCGCTGATAGCGGGTCAGCAGCAGCGTGACGACGATCGCCACCGCCGACGCGCCGATGCCGATTTCGGCATGCGCGGTCGCCGCGCCGGCCGAAAAGCGCCGCAGTGCCTGAATCAGGATCGCGATCGCCGACGCGGTGATGATCGCGACCTGGAACAGCGCGGCCAGCGCCTCCGCCTTGCCGTGGCCGAAACGGTGGTCGGCATCCGCCGGGCGCGCCGCCATGTGCACGCCGAACAGCGTCACGAGCGAGGCGACGAGGTCGAGCAGCGAATCGGCGAGCGAGCCAAGCATCGCCACCGACCCGGTTTCGATCGCCGCGGCGAGCTTGATCGCGCCAAGCAGGATCGCGGTCGCCACGCTCGCCAGCGCCGCGTTGCGGGTCAGCCGGGCCAGGGCGGCGGCGTCGGTCATGGAAACAGCATCGTCATGCGCCACGCATTGCCGGCATCGCGGGTGAACACGTGGCGCTCGTGCAGGCGATGGTCGCGATCGGTCCAGAATTCGATCCGTTCGGGCGTCAGGACATAGCCGCCCCAGTGCGGCGGGCGGGGCACGTCGCCCCCGGCGAAGCGCGCTTCCACGGCAGCCAACTTCGCCTCGAACGTTTCACGGCGGTCGAGCGTGCGCGATTGGTCTGACGCCCAGGCGCCAAGCCGGGACTCGCGCGGCCGGGTCGCGAAATACGCGTCCGACGTCGCGTCGTCGGCCATTTGCACCGACCCCTCGATGCGCACCTGGCGGCGCAGCGTTTTCCAGTGGAACAGCAGCGCCGCATGTCCCGTCGCCGCGAGCTCGCCCGCCTTGCGGCTCTCGCGATTGGTGTAGAAGACGAAGCCGTCGGGCCCATGCCCCTTCAACAACACCATGCGGACCGAGGGGCGCCCCACGCCGTCGGTCGTCGCCAGTGCCATCGCATTCGGATCATTGGGTTCGCTGGCGCTGGCTTCGGCCAGCCAGGCGTCGAACCGCGCAAGGGGATCGGCATCGTTCATCCGGGCGATCTAGGCCCCCGTCCGAAGGCTGTCGAGACACGTGCCACACCGGCGTTTCGATTTGCATGCGCCGCCGTGCGCAACGCGGTTGCGCTGTCATGGCCTTTGTGGTCACGTCACCCGGCCCGGTCGCCCGGCGGGGCGACACCGGGATTGAAGGCGCCACTCATGGACTGCGATGGCTAGCGCATCGGCGACACCCCCTGAATCAAGCGACAATGCGCGCGCATGGGAACGCGCCTATTGCGCCGCCGATTCGGGCGTGGATGCCCTGTGCGCCGCAACCGGCGCGTCGCGCGCGGCCTGGTCGACGATGATCGAGGAACTGGCCGGCGCGGCGCCCACGCTGGATCAGGCACGCGAGCGGGCGCAGCGCCACGCCGACGATATCGGCACCGGCTACCGCATTCCCGGCGAGCGCGAGGAGCGGCCCTGGCCGCTGTCGCCGGTGCCGCTGATGATCGATCGCGACGATTGGCGGCAGGTCGAAGCCGGCATCGTCGAGCGCGCGGAGCTGATGGAAACCGTGCTGGCCGACCTGTATGGCCCGGCGACGCTGATGGCCGATGGCGCGCTGCCCGCGGCGCTTGCCACCGGCAGCCCCTATTTCCTGCGTGCGATGGCGGGAATGTCGCCGCCGGGCGGCCGCCACCTGCATTTCTACGCCGCCGATCTGGCGCGCGATCCCGATGGCGGCTGGCGCGTGCTGGCCGATCATCTGCGCTCGCCGGCGGGTGCGGGCTATGCGCTGGAAAACCGGCTGGCGATCGCGCGCACGATCAGCGGGCTGCAGCTTCGCCTCAACATCGAGCGTCACGCACCCTTTTTCGCGGCGATGCGCGAGGGGCTGGCCGCGTCGTGCCGTCGCACCGATCCGCGCATCGGGCTGCTGACTCCCGGCCGGTTCAACCCGAGCTATGCCGAACAGGCGCATCTGGCGCGCTATCTCGGCTTCCTCCTGGTCGAAGGTGCCGATCTCGCCGCGATCGACGGCAAGGTCTATGTCCGCACCATTGCCGGGCTGAAGCGCATCGATGCGCTGTGGCGGCGGATCGATCCCCAGTTCCTCGACCCGCTGGTGTTCGATTCCGCCTCGCAGATCGGGGTCGCCGGCCTGGTCGACGCCATGGCGGCGGGCAATGTCGTCATCGCCAATGCCCCCGGCGTCGGCGTGCTCGAGGCACCGGCGTTCATGGCCTTTCTGCCCCAGCTTGCCCGGCGCATGCTTGGCCGCCCGCTCACTCTGCCCAATATCGCGACCTGGTGGTGCGGCGATCCGGCCGCGGCGGATGATATGCTCGCCCATCTTGACGAGCGGTTGATCGGGCCGGCCTTTGGCCCCGCGCCGCTCGGCCTGCCGGGTGCGGAGCCGGTGATGGGCGCATCGCTCGGCCGTTCCGAGCGCGCGGCGCTGGCCGCTGACCTGAAGCGCCGGCCCCAGGATTATGCGGGGCGGGAGGTCGTACGGCTGTCGACGATGCCGGTGGTGATCGAAGGTGCGCTGGCGGCGCGGCCGTTCACGCTGCGGGTCTTCGCTGCGCGCGGTGCCGACGGCCAATGGGTGGTGATGCCCGGCGGTCTGGCGCGGATCGGTACCGGGCCCGACACGCGCGCGGCGGTGATGGGGGAGGGCAGCTGGTCGGCCGATGTCTGCGTCCATGGCCCCGATCCGGTGCCGGCCATCTCGCTATTGCCGACGGCGGGCGCCATCGAGATCCGCCGCAACCCCGGCACGCTGCCCAGCCGGGTCGCCGACAACCTGTTCTGGCTCGGCCGCTATCTGGAGCGTGGCGAGGCATTGCTCGGCGTCATCCGCGTCCTGCTCGGCCATTCGATCAGCGCGGACACCGGTGCCGCACTCGCGGCGGACACCGTCACACGGCTCGTCGACCTGATCCGTGCCGCCGGCGCCGCGCCCGCCCCGCCGACGCGGTCGCGCACCGACCTCGCCGAGTTTGCCGAAGCGGCATTGGACGGGCATCGCGGCTGGTATGGCGTGCGCGCGATCATCGGCCAGGCGCGCACCATCGGATCGGTATCGCGCGAGCGCTTGTCGGCGGACATGATCCGCCTGCTCGACGCGCCCTTTCCCCAGGGCGGCACGCTGCTCGACCGCGCGGGCTCGCTCCAGCGCCGCTACGCCGCGATGGCGGGGCTGGCCGCCGAACACATGGCGCGCACCGATGCGTGGCGTTTCCACGACCTCGGCCGCCGCATCGAGCGCGCGGCGACGATCCTGCGCATCGTTAGCGCATTCATGGCGGAGGACGCGAGCGGCGACGACCTGTCGACGCTCCTCGACCTGGCCGACAGCCAGATCAGCTATCGCCAGCGCTATCTGGGCGCGATCGCGCGCCGTCCCATCCTCGATCTCGTGCTGCTCGATCCCGGCAACCCCCGCAGCCTGGCCTTCCAGACCGCGACGATCCTCGATCATCTCCGCCGGCTGCCCGTCCTGTCCGACCATGGGCTGGCCGAACCGCAACAGGCGCTGGCGGAGGCGTTGCAGGCCGCGGTGCAGATCGCGCGGGTCGAACAGATCGATGCCGGCACGCTCGACGACTGGGCGAACCAGGTCGGGCAGGTCTCGGACGCGATTGCGCGGCGCTATTTCCTGCATGGCGCGGAGCCTCTGCGCGCCGGCGGCCTGACGCTCGCCTGACGCGATGCGTTACGCCATCCGCCATGTGACCCGCTTCGACTATGCCGAGCCGGCGGCGTTCGCGCGCTGCAACCTCCGGCTGCGCCCGATCGCCTGGGACGGTCAGCGCCTGGAACGTCACCATCTGTCGGTCGAGCCGGGCGGCGAGATGACCGCGGCGAGCTTCAATACCGGCCTGGCCAACGTCACCCGGCTGGTGATCACCCAGCCAACCCGGACGCTGACGATCGAAAGCCTGGCCTGCGTCGCGGTCGACCGTGCGGTACCGATGCCGGCGCCCGACGATCCGAGCGTCGCGGCGGTCGCGGCGGCGGCGCGATCGAGCGGCGACATGCGCGCCGCCGGCCCGGCCGCCTATCTCTTCCCCTCGCCCCGCATCCCACTCGACGTCGACATCGCGCAATGGTGCGCCAGCGACCTCGATCCCGATCGCGGCGTCCTTGAGGCCGGCATCGCGCTGGCGCAGCGGATCCAGCGCGAATTCGCGTTCGACCCCACCGCGACGCTCGTCGACACCCCGCCGGCGGAGGCCTTTGCCAAGCGCGGCGGGGTTTGCCAGGATTTCGCCCAGATCATGCTGAGCGGGCTGCGCGCGGCCGGTCTGCCCGCCGCCTATGCCTCGGGCTATATCCGCACGCTGCCGCCGCCGGGACAGCCGCGGCTGGTCGGTGCTGACGCCACCCATGCGTGGGTGCTGATCTGGTGCGGGGCCGAACGCGGCTGGATCGGGGTCGATCCGACCAACGGCATCTGGATGGCGGGCGACCATATCGTCATGGCGGTCGGGCGCGACTATGGCGATGTCGCGCCGATCGACGGCGTCGTGCTGGGGTCGGGCGCGCAGGCGATGCAGGTGTCGGTCGATGTCGAGCCGCTGGCCGACCCGGCCTGATCGGCACCGCCGGAAGGCCCACCGTCTTTAATCGGGCGCCCCCGGCGACTAAGTGCTATGCCGCATCAACGCACCCCTTGGGGGTGCCAGGAACGGTTCGGAGACCAGATGGCTGATCCCTATGCGACGCTTGGCGTGGCGCGCACCGCGAGCGAGGGCGAGATCAAGAAGGCTTATCGCAAGCTCGCCAAGGAGCTGCATCCCGACTACAACAAGGACAATCCCCGGGCTTCGGAGCGGTTTGCCAAGGTCACGCAGGCCTATGACCTGCTGACCGACAAGGACAAGCGCGCCCGTTTCGACCGCGGCGAGATCGACGGCGAGGGCAATCCGACCGCGCCCTATGGCTTCGGTGCGGGGAATGGCGGCGGCTTTCGCCCCGGCGGCGGCCAGTTCGATTTTTCCAGCGAGGGCGGCGACTTCAGCGACATTTTCGAGGGGCTGTTCGGCCAGGGCGGCGGATCGCGCCCCGGCGGCGGTTTCGCCAGCGGTTTCGGCGGCTTCGGACGTCGTGCCCAGCCGAAGGGCGCGAACACCCCCTATCGCCTGGCGGTGCCGTTCGTCGATGCGGCGACGCTCGCGCCCCAGCGCATCACGCTGGGCGACGGCAAGACGATCGACCTCAAGCTCGCGCCCGGCGTCGACAGCGGCACCCAGTTGCGTCTGGCGGGCAAGGGCCAGCCGGGACCGGGCGGGCCGGGCGATGCGATCGTGACGATCGAGGTGCAGCCGCACCGCTACTTCACCCGCGACGGCGACGATGTCCGGCTCGACCTGCCGATCACGCTGGCCGAAGCGGTGCTGGGCGCGCAGGTCCGCGTGCCGACCGTCGAGGGCACCGTGATGCTCACCGTTCCCAAGGGCGCGACGTCGGGCAAGGTGCTGCGCCTGAAGGGCCGCGGCTTTCACAAGAAGGGCGGCGGGCGCGGCGACCAGCTGGTCACGCTGATGATCGACCTGCCGGTCGAGGATGACGCACTGGTCGAATTCGTCCGCGGCTGGCCGGGGCGCGACCGCCATGATCCGCGACGGCGATTGGATCCTTGAGCGCGGGCCGACCGTTTCCCGGTGACAGGCGGCACGAAGGGGGACGACGATGTCCGAAATCTGGTCGGTAACCAAACAGGTGGCGGTCAAGTCGGTCGAGCGCGGCTTCACCCATTCGGGCAACCTCGCCTATCTGTCGCTGCTGACCCTGTTTCCCTTCTTCATCGTCGCCGCCGCGGTCGCCGGCCTGTTCGGGCGCACCGGCGACGGTGAGCGTGCGCTGGTCGCTTTCCTGCGCACCGTGCCGCCCGATGTCGCCGACGTCCTGGCCGGGCCGGTCACCGACGTCATCGCGGCGCGGTCTGGCGCGCTGTTGTGGATCGGCGCGCTGGTCGGGCTGTGGACCACCGCGGGCTTCATCGAAACGATCCGCTCGATCCTGCGCCAGGCCTATGGAACGTCGATGAGCCGGCCGTTTTGGGAGTATCGATTGACCTCGATGGGGCTGATCATCCTCAGCGTCGTCATGGTCCTCGTCGCGTTCGCGCTGCAGGTGATCCTGACTGCGGTCGAGGCGTTCATCGTCCGCGTCCTGCCCTTTGCCCAGGATGCCGCCGATCTCGTCTCGCTGTCGCGGATCGCGCCGGCGGTCGCGCTGTTCGTGGCGATGTATTTCCTGTTCTACAGCCTGACGCCGGGCCGTTACCGTCGGGGATGTCCGAAATGGCCGGGTGCCCTGTTGACGACCCTGTGGTGGCTGGGCACCACCGCGCTGCTGCCGGTCGTGCTGGGGACGCTCGCCAATTACGACCTCACTTACGGCAGCTTGGCCGGGGTGATGATCGCCCTGGTGTTCTTTCAGCTGATCGGGCTGGGCGTGGTGATCGGCGCCGAATTGAACGCGGCGCTGGCGCAACGCAGCGCGACCGGGCTAGAAGGCGCGCCGGACGAAGACGCGAAGAGGGCGACGTGACGGGATTGATGGCGGGAAAGCGCGGGCTGATCATGGGGCTGGCCAATGATCGTTCGCTGGCATGGGGTATCGCGAAGAAACTGGCGGAACAGGGTGCCGAACTGGCGTTCACCTATCAGGGCGAGGCGCTCGAGCGGCGGGTCCGCCCGCTCGCCGAACAGCTGGGCGCCCCGATCCTGATCGATTGCGACGTTTCGGACATGGCCAAGCTGGACGCGACCTTCGCGACGCTGGCCGAACACTGGCCGACGATCGATTTCGTCGTCCATGCCATCGGCTTTTCGGACAAGACCGAGCTGCGCGGACGCTATTACGACACCAGCCTCGACAATTTCCTGATGACGATGAATATCAGCGTCTATTCGTTCACCGCGATCGCGCGGCGCGCGCGCGCGATGATGCCGAACGGCGGCAGCCTGCTGACGCTGACTTACTATGGCTCGGAAAAGGTCGTGCCCCATTACAATGTGATGGGCGTTGCGAAGTCCGCGCTCGACACCTCGGTCAAATATCTCGCCGCCGACCTGGGTCGCGACAATATCCGCGTCAACGCCATCTCGGCCGGGCCGATCAAGACGCTGGCGGCGAGCGGCATCGGCGATTTCCGCTACATCCTCAAATGGAACGAACTGAACGCGCCGATGAAGCGCAATGTCACGATCGAGGATGTCGGCGGCGCGGGACTTTATCTGCTGAGCGACCTGGCGAGCGGCGTGACCGGCGAAATCCACCATGTCGACGCTGGTTACAACGTAATCGGCATGAAGGCGGAGGACGCGCCGGACATCGCGCTCGCCTGATGGGCGCGGTGCTTGCCAAGCTCGGCTTCAAGCCCGGAATGACCGGCTGTGCGATCGGCCGACCGGATGCGCTGGCGGACGTGCTGCCGCTGCCGTCGGGGCCGGCCGACGACGCCGACCTGACCATCGCGTTCGTGACCGGTTCGGCGGACGTCGAGCCGCTCGCGGCGCGGCTCCTGCCCGCGCATCGTCCCGGTGCGCGCTTGTGGTTCGCCTATCCCAAGAAATCGGGTGCGATCCGCAGCGACATGTCGCGCGATACGGGGTGGCAGCCGCTGGCGGCGCGCGATTTTCTTCCCGTCACCCAGGTCGCGATCGACGCCGACTGGTCGGCGCTGCGCTTTCGCCCGCGCGCCGAAATCCCCAGGCTGACCCGCCAGTCGGAGATCGGGGCGCAATGAGCTTCAACAGCTTCGGCCGGGTATTCCGCTTCACCACCTGGGGGGAAAGCCACGGGCCCGCGCTCGGCGTGGTGATCGACGGCTGCCCGCCGGGCATCGCGCTGGGCGAAGCCGATATCCAGCCCTTTCTCGATCGCCGCCGGCCGGGTCAATCGCGCTTTACCACCCAGCGCCGGGAGCCCGATCAGGTCCGCATCCTGTCCGGCGTGTTCGAAGGGCGCACGACCGGCACGCCGATCAGTCTGATGATCGAGAATGTCGACCAGCGTTCAAAGGATTATGGCGACGTCGCCCAGGCCTATCGTCCCGGCCACGCCGACTATGCCTATGACGTCAAATACGGCTTTCGCGATTATCGCGGCGGCGGGCGGTCTTCGGCGCGCGAAACCGCCGCGCGCGTCGCCGCCGGTGCGGTGGCGCGTCTGGTCATCCCCGAGGTGACGCTGACCGCCTGGGTCGAGGCGATCGGCGGCGACACCATCGATGCGACCCGCTTCGACCCCGCGGAGATCGACCGCAATCCGTTCTTCTGCCCCGACCCCGTCGCCGCCGCGCGGTGGGAGGCCCGGATCGACGAGGCGCGCAAGGCGGGCTCGTCGCTGGGCGCGGTGGTCGCGTGCGAAGCGACGGGGGTGCCCGGCGGCTGGGGTGCGCCGCTCTATGCCAAGCTCGACGCCGAGCTTGCCGCCGCGCTCATGTCGATCAACGCGGTCAAGGGGGTCGAGATCGGCGACGGTTTTGCGGCCGCGACGCTGAGCGGCGAGGCCAATGCCGACGCGATACGCCCCGGCGCGGCGGGGCAGCCGGATTTCCTGTCCAACCATGCCGGCGGGATCGCCGGGGGCATTTCGACCGGCCAGCCGATCCGGGTGCGCGCCGCGTTCAAGCCGACCAGCTCGATCCTGACCCCGGTCGAAACCATCACCCGCGCGGGCGACGCGACCGAAATCGTCACGCGCGGCCGCCACGATCCGTGCGTCGGCATCCGCGGCACCCCGGTGGTCGAGGCGATGGTCGCGCTCGTGCTGGCCGACCAGAAGCTGCTCCACCGCGCGCAATGCGGGTGAACAACGCTGGCCGCGCCCGACGGCCAGTCGCGGCGTTCGGGCACTTCGCGGGTCAGCGGCCCCGATCGCGCGGCCAGCGGTTCGCCGCGCTATGGACCTCTGCGGCGTGACGCCCATTGTCCGGATGACCCCTTGGTCATCAGGAGTTTAGTTCATGCGTACCCGTACC
This sequence comes from Sphingomonas sp. CCH15-F11, assembly GCF_001557005.1. NCBI lineage: Bacteria > Pseudomonadati > Pseudomonadota > Alphaproteobacteria > Sphingomonadales > Sphingomonadaceae > Sphingomonas > Sphingomonas sp. CCH15-F11. Next base: position 39,170 of record NZ_LSKG01000110.1, read on the forward strand.
CTCGCCAGCCTGCTCATCCTGTGCGGCTCGACCGCCGCGCTTGCCCAGGTGTCCCCGCCCCCCGGCGATCCGGATGCCGGTAACAACACCGTGATCACCAACGATGCGACCGAATCGGATCACGGCATGACGCCCGAAACGACGACGCCGACCGATCCGACGCCGACGGACCCGACCACCGGCAACCCGACGCCCGCCGAGCCGTCGACCGACAACACCACCGACGACGCGGCGCCTTCGCCCGATCCGACGCGCTGAGTCAGGCCGCGCGACGGGATTGCCAACGTCAGGCAATCCCGGCGCGTAGCGTTGCAATCGCCGGTTGCCACGCTGTCGGTGCTTTGCTAGGGGCAGCCGCCTGCCAGCAGCCGGGGAAGCCCGGCCATCAGGATGTGCGGTCGTGGCGGAACTGGTAGACGCGCAACGTTGAGGTCGTTGTGGCCGAAAGGCCGTGGAAGTTCGAGTCTTCTCGACCGCACCATCCTTTACCGGCCTGGCCGGTGATCGCCGCCGCGGCGGCGTCAACCCTCAATCCGAAGCGCCATCGCGCGAAGGCGTTTCGACCGGCGTCGCGCGCGCCTGCGCCTTGCGGCGGCGCAGGTTTTCGCGCAGCGCCCGGGCCAGCCTTTCCTTGCGCGTCTGGTCGTCGTTCGTCATCGGCCCTTGCTATCGCAGGCGGGCGCGCCTTGACAATCGGCCCGTCACCTGCACATAGGCCGCTCCCCGCCAAGCGGGGCGTCCCGAACGGGCGAGTGCTGCCGTAGCTCAGTGGTAGAGCGCATCCTTGGTAAGGCTGAGGTCGTGAGTTCAATCCTCACCGGCAGCACCATTTTCGTTCCGCGTCATTCCCACCAATAGGGCAGGCGCTTCGCGGTGCCGGTGGCGACTTCGTTCATTGTCACCGGATCGTACATCCGCCCGCCCAGCATGACGCGATGGACCTTGTCCGAATTGCGGATGTCCTGGGTCGGATCGGCGTCGAGCACGACCAGGTCGGCGAGCTTGCCCGCCTCGATCGAGCCGATGTCGCGGGCCATGCCCAGCGACTTCGCCGCGGTGATCGTGCCCGCGGCAAGCGCCTGCACAGGGGTCATCCCGCCGCGCACGAACGACCAGAGTTCCCAATGGGTGCCGATCCCGGCCTGTTGCCCGTGCGCGCCGATCGACACCGGCACGCCGCGCGCGGCAAGCTTCGCGGCTTCGCGGGCATTGTCGTCATCGACGAAATTGCTGTCAGGCGCCTTGGTCACGCGCGCGCCTTCGGCGAGCAGCTGGGCGGGCGGGGTATGCGCCTTGAGCAGCGGATGTTCGTAGATGTTGGTCGCCTGGCGCCAATAGGGGTCGCCGGCCAGCCCGCCATAGCTGACCACCAGCGTCGGCGTGTAGTAAGTCTGTGAGGCGGCGAAGAAGTCGACGACGTCCTTGTAGAAATATTCGAGCGGGACGTTGTGCTCGAGCGTCGAATTGCCGTCGGCGATCAGGTTCATGTCCATGCCGAACAGCGATCCGCCCTCGGCCACCACCTGCATCCCCTCCGCACGCGCGGCGGCGACGACCTGCTGGCGCTGTTCGCGGCGCGGCTGGTTGTAGTTCTTGACCGAATGCGCGCCCTGCGCCTTCAGCCGGCGCAGATGCGCGAGCGCGTCGTCATAGCTGTTGATCTCCGCATAGACATCGGCCGCCTTGGCCCCATAGATGATCTCGCCGGTCGAAAAGATGCGCGGGCCGAGCAGCGTGCCGGCACGCTGGCGCTCCTGGGCCACGAAGATGTGGCTGGCCTGGCTCGACGGGTCGTGGATCGTCGTGGTGCCGAGCGCAAGGTTCTGGACCAGCGACCAGTTCTGTTGCGGGACCAGATCGTCGTCGCCCTGTGGCCCGTGCGCATGCGCGTCGACGAAGCCGGGCACGATCGTCTTGCCGGCCAAGTCGATCGTGGTCGCGCCGGCGGGTAGCGTCATCGCGGCGAGCTGGCCGACCGCGACGATGCGGTCGCCCTCGATCACGATCGCGCCGTCGTCGATGATCCCGCCATCCGCCGCCGACATCGTCACGATGCGCGCATTGGTGAGCACCACCGTCCCGCGCGGCTTGGCGGCGTCGACCGGCATCGACAGGTCGACGCCCGTCGTCGGCGGGGTGAAGCGTGGCGCGTCCTTGGCCGGCGGGGCGGCGGGGAACAAGGCGGTGCGGTCGACGCCGAGCAGCATCGGCCCCATGCTCCAGTGGAGCCGCGCGCCATTGCCCGACCAGTTGAGATAATCCGCACCGCCCGAGCTGACCCGGGTCACCGGCAGGCCGTCGGCCTTGGGCGCGACCGCCACGGCCTGGCCACCGGGCATCAGCGGCATGACAAAGGCTTCGTAATTCTGGCGGAACGCCACCGACTGGCCGTCGGGCGACACGACGAAGTCGCTCGCGAGCTCGCCGGTCGCGTGGGTGCGCCGCGCCTGGCCCGAAAGGTCGGCGGAGACGAGCTGGAGCTTGCCGTCCTTGCGCTCGACCCAGAACAGCCGGTCGTTGGCGCTCCCGAATTGCGGCCGGGTGCCTTCGCTGGCGACGAGCGCCGGGGTGCCGCCGCTGACGCCGACGCGATAGATGCCGGCATTTTCCGACCATCCGGGCGACGTCAGCCCGCCGCCTTCACCCCGTTCGAACACGATGGTGCGGCCGTCAGGCGAAAAGGCCGGGCGGCGATAATGGCCGGGCTGGCTGGTGATGGTGCGCGGGGCGCCGCCGCCTGCCGGGACGATGCGCACGCTGCCCAGCTTCGCGTCGGTCCAGCCGACGAATACGATCGACTTGCCGTCGCGCGACCATGCGGGAAACAGTTCCAGTTCGTCGCCGCCGCGGGTCAGCCGCCTGGCCGTGCCGCCGGCGGTCGGCTTCACCCACAATTTGCCGAGCGATTCGAACACCACCTGTGCGCCGTCGGGCGACACGCTGGCGAAACGCACCATGCGGGTTGCGAAGCGATCCGGCGCGACGGTGATTTGCGGGTGCGGCGCGTCGGCGACGGCGCGGGTGTCGTTGACCCGGAAGGGGATGACCGCCGCCTTCGATCCGTCCGCGTCGACGCGGTTGATCTTGCCCTTGGCCCAGAACAGCAGCGACTTGCCGTCGGGCGTCCACGCCATGTTGGGATAGACGCCGGTGACCGCCCAGGTTTCCTGCACGTCCTGGTCGAGCAGGTCGGAAACCTTGCGCTCCGCGCCCGAGACCAGGTCCTTGATGTAGAGCTTGGACCGCGTCGCCTCGCGCCGGACGAATGCCAGCTTGGTCCCGTCGGGCGACGGCGTCGGCCGCACCGATCCGCCCAGCCCCGCGACCGCGGTCGTCGTCTCGCCGCTCGCCAGGTCATAGCGTTCGATATGGAACAGGTCGGTGTTCGAATCCTGCGCATATTCAAAGATCGGGCCCGGCGTCACATTGCGGGTGAAGAACACCGATTTGCCGTCGCGCGCATAGACGGGCTCGCCCAGTTCCTTCTGGTGCTGCTCGTTCGGCCGCTTGACCAGCTGGACCCCGCCGCCGCCCGACACATGGTAGAGCCAGACCTCGCCCGTGCCGAGCGAACGACCGGTGGTGAAGTGCTTCTTGGCGACGATGAACTGGCCGTCGGGCGACCAGCTCGGCTGGTTCAAGAGGCGGAAATCCTCCTTCGTCACCTGGCGCTTGTCGCTGCCGTCGACGTTCATCACCCAGATATTGTCGCCGCCGCCCCGGTCGGAGGTGAACGCGATGCGCCGCCCGTCGGGCGAGAAGCGCGGCTGCACTTCCCACGCCAGCCCGTCGGCGATCCGCGTCGCCGCGCCGCCGGCGATCGGCATGGTGTAGATGTCGCCCAGCAGCGTGAACGCGACCGTCCGTCCGTCCGGGCTGACGTCCAGGTCCATCCAGCTGCCCTCGTCGGTGTTGATCGGCACCTGGCGCAGCGTCGCCCCCGTGGGGGCGTTGACGTCCCATTTCGGCTTGTCTTCCTGGGCATTCGCGGCGGGGGCGGCGAGCGCGAGGGTTAGCGCGAGCGCGCTGACGGTGGTGCGGATCATGGGGGTGCTCCCTGGGACGACGTGGCTTGTGCCGGAAGCTATCGGTCGGCGAGCGAAGTGCAAGCGTTGATCGCCGCGACCGGGCGGCGGACGCGCCCGGCCTGGTCATCGCCTTCGTCGCGTCGTGCGGATGAAGGCTGGATTTGCGGATGCCTAATTCGTCCTGCCTTGAGAACGACTTGCCGCGGCAAGAAACGAATAGCGCAATTATAGAAAAATCGCTTGATACGATGTATAGACCCAGTAATAGATGAGGATAGATTAGACGGGCCACCATAAAAAGAGAGGGGCTCGCAATCATATGTTTAACAATACTGTCATCACATTTGACGATATCGTGCTCGGTTCGGGACAGGAGGCCCGGATCGGCGACGGTTACGCTGGCTTCAATTGGTCGCAGACCGCGATCCTGTCCGTTGATGGGACATTGCCGGGCTATACCGCGACATCGGGGTCGAACATCGCGTTCATCGCGGAAGCGGGCGGCACGGAAATCGCCGGCT
>NZ_LSKG01000111.1:0-17500 GCF_001557005.1 Sphingomonas sp. CCH15-F11
CGAGCGATCCCGCCGCGGCCAAGGCCTTTTACGGCGCGCGCTTCGGCTGGGTGAAGGACGGCGAGATGGCGCTGGGTGATATGGGAACATACGAGTTCCTGCGCCACACCGGCCATGCCCCGGACGGATCGCCGATGGGCCGGGGGATTCTCGGCGCGGTGATGCCGATGATGCCCGGCGTGCCGATGCCGCACTGGACCTTCTACTTCCGCGTGCCCGACATCGACGCCGCCGCCACGCTGATCGGTGCGAGCGGGGGCGGGATCGTCCAGCCGCCGATCGAGATTCCGGGCGGCGACTATTCGCTCGTCGCCACCGATCCCGCCGGCGCCGTCTTCGGCCTGGTCGGCAGCAGGAAGGGTTGAGCCATGGGCAAGCTGGTCAACTGCCTGTGGTATGATCGCGGCGAGGCGCGCAGGGCCGCCGAGTTCTACGCCAGCGTCTTTCCCGACAGCCGGGTCGGCCGCGCCAGCGTCCAGCCGTCCGATTCGCCGGGCGGCAGCGCCGGCGACGAGATGACGGTCGAGTTCACCGTGTGCGGTCGCGATTTCATCGGCCTGAATGGCGGCGATCTGTTCAAGCCCAACGAAGCGGTCAGCTTCATGGTGCTGACCGCCGACCAGTCGGAAACCGACCGCTACTGGAATGCCATCGTGAGCAACGGCGGACAGGAAAGCGCCTGCGGCTGGTGCAAGGACCGCTGGGGTCATTCGTGGCAGATCACGCCCCGCGTGCTGATGGACGCAATCACCCATGACGACCCGACCGTCGCCAAGCGCGCCTTCGACGCGATGGCAAAAATGGGCAGGATCAATGTCGCCGCGATCGAAGCCGCGATTGCGGGTTGAGGAAGGAAGACGATGACGGCAACCGCAGAAAATGGCTGGCAAATGGGCGTCACGCGCTTCATCGCCGCACCGCCCGAACGGGTATGGGATGCGATGACCCGGCGCCAGACCGAATGGTGGTGTCCGCTGCCCTGGCGGGTCGAGATCGTCGAGCAGGACTGGCGCGCGGGCGGGCGCACCCGGACGGTCATGCACGGTCCGGACGGAGAGGTGCACCCACACGAGGGCATTTTCCTGGAGGTGGTGCCGGGCGTGCGCTTCGTGTCGACCGACGCCTTCGTGCTCGCCCCCGACGGCAGCTACATGCCGGCAGGTCCCTTCATGCTCGGATCCTGGGAAATCGCGCCCGAGGGCGACGGCACACGCTATACCGCAACCGCGCGTCACTGGGACGAGGACACGGCCCGGCGCCACGCCGAAATGGGGTTCGAGCAGGGCTGGGGCGTGTGCGCGGACCAGCTCAAGGCGCTATGCGAAAGCGGGTGAGCCCTTGAGCCGCTGATACGCCTCGATCACCGCCTGCAGCGCGCGTTCGTGGCTGCGGTCGCCGCCATTGCGGTCGGGATGGAACTTGCGGACGAGCTCGCTGTACCGCTGGCGCAGCGCGCGGCGGTCGCAATCGGCGTCTAGGCCCAGGATCTTGAGTGCGGATCGCTCCTGCGGGGTCAGGGGCTTGCCGTCGCTGCGCGCGCGCGCGTTGGCCAGCCCGTCGCGGAACCGCGCGCCGATCGCGTCGATCGGGTCGGAATAATCCGCCCAGCGCGGCGGGCGATCGGCACCGCCGGTCGCCGCAAAGGCGCGCGTTTCGCGCTCCCACCCGGCATAGGGTCGCTGGGCGTCGTGGATTTCCTCTGCGGTCATTCCGGCGAAATAATTGTAGCCGGCATTGAAGGCGCGGACATGTTTCAGGCACAGCCAGCGGTAACGCCCCGGCTGGTCGCCCGGCAAGCCATCGGCCAGCGGCGCACGAAACTCGCCGGGCTGATCGCAACCCGGATGCGCGCACATCCTTCCGTTCGCCTCGACCCGGCCGTGAAACCGGGTGCCCGGCCGTTCCCTGCGCTCATCCCGCGCCACGCCTGACCCTCACATTCTGCAAAAATGGCTTATATAGGCGCGATGACCGATGCCGCCACCGCCCCCGCCGCGATTCCCGACGCGATCCCGCTGGCCGACACGATCGCCCGGCGCCTGACCGCCGCGCTCGACCCGACACGGCTGCATGTCAGCAACGACAGCGCGCAGCACGCCGGCCACATGGGCGATGACGGCAGCGGGGAGAGCCATTTTTCGGTGACGATCGAAAGCCCCGCCTTTGCCGGCAAATCGCGCGTCGAACGCCAGCGCATGGTCAATCACGCGCTCGCCGACCTGCTCGCAACGCGCATCCACGCGCTCGCCATCCGTGCCACCGCCCCCGCCGACGCGTGAAGCCCGAAAGGAATTGCCGTGACTGAGGACCCGGTCATCCACGTCATCCATCCGACCACGCACGACCTGGGCGGGTTCAAGGTGCATCGCACCCTGCCCTCACGGCCGCGCACCATGGTCGGGCCGTTCATCTTCTTCGACCAGATGGGCCCGGCGCATCTGGCGGTCGGCGAGGGAATCGACGTGCGTCCCCACCCGCATATCAACCTGGCCACCGTCACCTATCTGTTCGACGGGGCGATCGACCATCGCGATTCGCTGGGCACAGTGGCGCGGATCGATCCCGGTGCGGTCAATCTGATGACCGCCGGTCATGGCATCGTCCATTCCGAACGGTCGCCGGCCGACCAGCGCGCGCAGGGGCCCGCGCTGTCGGGCATCCAGACCTGGATCGCGCTGCCCGAACGCTTCGAGGAAATGGACCCGGCGTTCGAGCATGTCGGTGCCGACGATCTGCCGATCGTGACCGGTGCCGGGGTGAGCGCGCGCGTGATCATGGGCAGCCTGTGGGGCACGCCGGCGCCGACCACCACCTATGCCGGGACCATCTATGCCGATATCGAGCTGGACGCGGGCGGCGTGGTGCCGATTGACGCCGATGCGGACGAACGCGCGGTCTATGTCGCGATGGGCGACGCCACGCTCGACGGCATGACGCTGGAGCCGCAGACGCTGTACGTCCTGCGGCCGGGTGCGGCGATGACGCTGCGCTCCGAACGGGGCGGACGCGTCATGCTTTGCGGGGGTGAGGCGTTCGCGACGCCGCGTCACGTCTGGTGGAATTTCGTGTCGTCGAGCCGCGACCGGATCAATCAGGCCAAAGAGGACTGGAAGGCCGATCGCTTTCCAAAGGTTCCGGGCGACGATCAGGAATTCATCCCGATCCCCGAGGTGCCCAAGACCGTCAGCTATCCCTGATCCCCCCCGACCGCGCTTGCCGGAGGGCCCGGGCGTCGGCATAGCGTGCGGCGTCGAACATGGCCGTCGGGGGAAATGGGATGTCCGAGTTAAAGCACGACCGTATCGCACTGCCGACCGGCGTCGCGCTCGACGTGTGGACCGGCGGCGATCCGGCACATCCGGCGATGATCTTCCTGCACGGCTTTCCCGAATCGCACCGCACCTGGCGGCACCAGCTGCCCGAATTCGCGCGCGACCATTTCGTGATCGCGCCGGATCAGCGCGGCTTTGCGCGATCGGATAAGCCGGCCGAGATCAGCGCCTATGCCCCCGACAAGGTCGTCGCCGACCTGATCGCGCTGGCCGACCATTTCGGCCTCGATCGCTTCACGCTTGTCGGCCACGACTGGGGCGGCGCGGCCTCGTGGATGGCTGCCCTCAAGCGGCCGGACCGGGTGAGCCAGCTCATCATCCTGAACGCACCCCATCCGCTCATTTTCCAGCGCACGCTGATCCACGACCCTGCGCAGCGCGCCGCCAGCCAGTATATCCGCGCGTTCCGCAATCCCAGCCTGGAAGCGCACATCGAAGGCATCGGCCTGGATGCGTTCTTCGACACGTCCTTCGCGCGTCATGCCGACCTTGCCCGGCTCGCCCCCGAAAAGGCCGCATATCTCGACGAATGGTCGCAACCCGGCGCGATCACCGCCATGCTCAACTGGTATCGCGCCAGCGCGCTCGAAGTCCCGGCGACCGACGAGCAATGCGACGGGCCGGCCTTTCTCCACGCCCCTTTCCCGCCGGTCACCCAGCGCACGCTGGTCATCTGGGGTGTCCGCGACGCGGCGCTGCTGCCCGTCCAGCTCGACGGGCTGGACGCGCTGGTCCTCGACCTGACGCTGGTGCGCGTGGATGCGGGCCACTTCATACCGTGGGAGGCCCCCGACGAAGTCAACCGGGCGATCCGCGACTGGCTGTGACCGCGCCGCGCCCGCGCATCCTGGTGTCGGCCTGCCTGCTCGGCCAGCCGGTGCGGTATGACGGCGCGGCGAAGACGGTCGACGACCCCCGGATCGAGCGCTGGCGGCGCGAAGGGCGGCTGGTGACGATCTGCCCCGAACTGGCCGGGGGGCTCGGCGTGCCGCGCCGCCCCGCCGAGCGGCAAGGCGAGCGCGTGGTCGATGATGCCGGCGACGACGTGACAGCCGCGTTCGATGCCGGTGCGCACGCGGCGCTCGTGCTTGCGCGCAGCCGGGGCTGTCGGTTCGCATTGCTGAAGCAGGGGAGCCCGTCCTGCGGCTCCGTTCAGATCGGTGATGGCAGCTTCACCGGGCGGCGGGTTCCGGGCATGGGGATCACCGCCGAACTGTTGTCCGCCAACGGTATCCGCGTGTTCGGCGAGGACCAGATCGATGCCCTGGACGCTGCCCTTGCCGCGACGCCGCGCTGACACCCCGCCGCACGGAAATTGCGCATCGTGCAAAGCACGATAGGGTGGCAGCATGAACCTGCGCCACATCGAGATTTTTCACGCGGTCTATGTCAACGGGTCGGTCAGCGCGGCGGCGCGCGCGCTCAACGTGTCGCAGCCATCGGTGTCGAAGACGCTGCGCCACGCCGAATCGCTGCTCGGTTTTCCGTTGTTCCAGCGGACCAACGGCCGGCTGGTGGCGACCGAGGATGCGCACAGCCTATTCGTCGAAGTGGGCGAGATTCAGGATCGCGTCCACGCGCTGCGTGAGGCGGGGCGCAACCTGAAGCGCGGCGTGTCGGGCATGCTGCGCGTATCGGCCCTGCCTTCGCTGGCGTTGGATGCGTTGCCGAACGCCGTCACCGAATTCCTGCGCCGCCATCCCAATGTGAAGTTCGACCTGCAGACGATCCATCACGACGATCTGCTGCGCAAGCTCTATGAGCGCGAGAGCGACCTCGCCATCGCGTTCGAGGTGCCGCCCGCCGCGCCGATCGGCAGCCGGCGGCTCGGCGAGGGCTCGCTGGTCGTGCTCTATCGTGAACAGGACATGCCCGACGCGCCCGAGGAAATCGAACTGCAGCAGCTCAGCGGCCGCCCGTTCATCAGCCTGGCGTCGAGCGGTCCGATCGGGCTGCGCTTCACCCATGAGGTCGAGCGGCTGGGGCTCGAGCTCAACGAAGTGATTTCGGCGCGGACCTTCTACATCGCCACCGCACTGGTCCGCCGTGGCGTCGGGATCACGGTGGTCGACAGCTTCACCGCGCGCGCGGCGATGGCACCGGGGCTGGCGATGCGGCCGTTGAAGCCGAGCATCGGCTTCGACGTCCACGCGATGTTTCTGCAGAACCGCCCGCCGACCGCGCTCGCGACCGAATTCCTGAAAACCGTCGCTCAGGTCATGGTCGCCCCATAACATCAATCTATGGCACGCGTGCACTTGCTATAATGCGCCCGCCGGTCCCGATGTTACGTCAATTCGCGATGATCCCGGCACCCTATCTCCTCTATCTCGGTCACAGCACCGATCCCGTCGGGATCAAGACGTCGCGGGGGCTGGCCACGTTTCGCCCCGAGGATTGCGTCGGCGAATTCCGCCACGACGACTGTCCGCTGACGCTGGGGCTGCCCCGCCTGAACATGATCGAAGCCGCGATGGCGGGCGCGCGCACGCTGGTGCTGGGCGTGGCCAATGCCGGCGGCCGGATGGACGCCGCGCTGGTCGAAGATGCCGCAGCGGCGCTCGAGGTCGGGATGAACGTCGCATCGGGCCTGCACCACCGCCTGCGCGACGAACCCCGGCTGGCGGCGCTCGCGGCCGAGCGTGGCCTCGCGCTGTTCGATGTGCGCGATCCGCCGCCGGGCCTGCCGGTCGGTACCGGCGAGGCGCGGGCGGGCCACCGGCTGCTGACCGTCGGCACCGATTGTTCGGTCGGCAAGATGTATGCCTCGCTCGCGCTGACCCAGGCGCTTCGTGAACGCGGCCTGCCCGCCGATTTCCGCGCGACCGGCCAGACCGGCATCCTCATCGCGGGCGCGGGTGTCCCGGTCGATGCCGTGGTCGCCGATTTCATCGCCGGCGCGATCGAGCAGCTGGCACCCGCGCGCGACGATGACGGCTGGGACGTGATCGAGGGCCAGGGCTCGCTGTTCCACCCGTCCTTTGCCGGGGTTTCGACGGGCCTGCTCCACGGCGCGCAGCCCGAGGCGATCGTGATGTGCCACGATCCGTCGCGCCCGTTCATGCGCGGATTGCCCGGCCGCGCGCTGCCGGACCTGGCCGAATGCCTCGCCGCCAACCTCAACGTTGCGCGCCTGACCAGCCCGGCGGTACGTGCGGTCGGCATCTGTCTCAACACCTCGGCGATGGACCGTGGCGAGGCGCAACGCCTGTGCCACGCGACCGCGGATCGCATCGGCCTGCCCTGCACCGACCCGATCGCCTTCGGGGTCGACGCGATCATCGACGAGCTCCTATGCCACGCACCCTACGCGCGCAGCACGATCGCTTCGCGCTAGCCCGGCCCTTCCGCATCGCCCGCGGGGTCAAGACCGTCGCCGAAGTCGTGACGGTCACGGTGCGCGACGGCAGCCATGTCGGGCGTGGCGAGGGGGTGCCCTATGCCCGCTACGGCGAATCGATCGACGCCGCGCTCGCCGCGATCGACCGTGTCCGGCCGGCGATCGAGGCAGGCGCAGGCCCGCATGACCTGCTGGCATTGATGCCGCCGGGCGCGGCGCGAAATGCGGTCGATTGCGCGCTCTGGGACCTCGAGGCCCGCGCTCGCGGTCGATCCGTCGCCGAGCTGACGGGCGTGGCACCACCGGGGCCGACCGCCAGCGCGCTCACCATCGGGATCGACACGCCCGACGCGATGGCCGCCGCCGCCGCCAAGGTCGCCGGCGCGCCGCTGATCAAGGTCAAGGTCGATGCCGACGATCCGGTCGCGCGATTGCGCGCAGTGCGCGCCGCTGCACCGGGCCCGCGGCTGATCGTCGACCCCAACGAAAGCTGGGACGAGGAACTGCTCCGCGCAATGCAGCTGCCGTTGGTCGAACTCGGCACCGATCTGGTCGAACAGCCGGTGGCGGCGGATGCCGACGCCTGGCTCGCGGGCTTCACGCCGGCCGTGCCGATCTGTGCCGACGAAGCGGTGCACGTCGCCGACGATCTCGACCGGATCGCCGGGCGGTATCAGGCGGTCAACATCAAGCTGGACAAGACCGGCGGACTGACCGCTGCAATCGCGCTGGCCGACGCGGCGCAGGCACGGGGCCTGACGCTGATGACCGGGTGCATGATCTCGTCCTCGCTGTCGATCGCGCCCGCGCTGCACATTGCGGGTCGCTGTGCCTTCGTCGACCTTGACGGGCCGGTCTGGCTCCGGGAGGATCGGCCCGGCGGCGTCACCGACCGGCACGGGATCATGTTGCCGCCGCAACCGGGCTTCTGGGGGGACGGAATGACCGAAACGGACGCGGCGAACGGCATCGCGACCTGATGGCGCGTGCGTGGTTCGCCATCCCCCTGTGGCAACGCGTGCTCGGCGCGCTGGTGCTGGGCGTCGCCTTTGCCCTGATCTGGCCCGCAGGCACGCCGGCGGTCGCGTTCATCGGTGAGTTGTTCGTCCGCGCCATCCGGATGCTGGTCGCACCGATTGTCCTCATCACGATCGCCGCCGGCATCACGTCGCTGGCCGATCCCAAGCGACTGGGTGGGCTGGGTGGCCGCACCATCGCCCTGTTCGCGATGACGACCGCCATCGCCGTTTCGGTCGGAATGCTGGTCGCCAGCCTGATCGGGCCGGGGATCGGCGCGCCGATCGGGCGGGCCACGGCCCATGTGCTGGGTGATCCGGTCACGCCCTATCAGCAGCTGATCGGGATCATCCCGGTCAATATCGTCGACGCGCTGGCAAAGGGCGACATGCTGGCGCTGATCTTCGTCGCGATCCTGACCGGGGTCGGCACCGTCGTCGCGGGTGCGCCCGGCAAGCCATTCGCCGACCTGCTCCAGTCGCTGTCGGCGGTGCTGCTGCGCATCGTCGGCATCGTCATGGAGGCGACGCCGTTCGGGGTCTTCGCGCTGATCGCCAATGCGGTCACCGCGAATGGCGCGGCGGTGTTCGTCAATGTCGGCTGGCTGGCGCTGGCGGTGGTCGCGGGCTCCGCGATCCAGCTGCTGATCGTCCACAGCCTGATCCTGCGGGTGATCGCGCGCCTGCCCGTTCTCCCCTTCTATCGCGGCATCGTCGACGCGCTGGTCGTCGCCTTCTCGACGGCGTCGAGCTCGGCCACGCTGCCCGTCGCGATGCGGGTGGCCGAACGCAATCTGGGCATCGCGCGGCCCGTCTTTTCGACCGTGCTGCCGCTGGGCGCCAGCATCGGCAAGGACGGCACAGCCATGTATGTGGGTCTGCTCAGCATGTTCGCGCTGCAGGCGCTCGGCACGCCGCTGACCCCGGAAACCTATGGCGTCGTGCTGCTGACCGGTGCGCTCGCCGCGTTCGGCACCGCGCCGGTGCCGTCGGCGTCGCTGTTCATGCTGGCGGCGGTCATGTCGGCGGCGGGCGTCGCACCTGAACAGACCGCACTGGTCGTCGGCTTCGTGCTGCCGTTCGACCGGCTGCTCGACATGACACGCACCGTGCCGAGCGCGAGCGCCAATCTGGTCGTCGCGACCACCGTCGCGCGCTGGGAGGGCGAGCTGGATGCCGATATCTACCGCGCGGCGAACGCGGCATGAGGGGCGGCCGCGGCCTGCTGATCATCGGCGTGCTGGCCATGACCGGCGTGGCGGTCGCGCAGGACCCGCCGCCGCTGGCCGTGCAGGTCGAACGCGTGTTCGCCGGGGCGCCGCCCGGTACCCGCTTCGGCCTGCTCGTGGTTGACCCGGACGGGCGTGAGATCGTGGCGATCAACGCCGGCCAGCGTTTCATCCCGGCGTCCAATACCAAGATCGTGACCACCGCCGCCGCCTTTGCGACCTTGCCCGCCATCGACCGCGCCGACCAGGCGGCGGGCACGCGGGTGCGCCTGTCGCCGCGCGCTGGCGGGATCAGTGACGTCGTGCTGGAGGGGCGCGGCGATCCGTTCCTGTCGAGCGCGCCGGACTGCGCGCGCGTTTGCCTGAGCGAGCTCGCCGATGCCGTCGCGGCGCGCGCTCGCATCGTCGGCGACGTGGTCGGCGACGCCAGCTATTTCCCCGACGAACGCTGGTCGCCGGGGATGAGCTGGAACAACATCCCGACGCGCTCGGGCACGGGAATCGCCGCGCTGGGCATCGACGACCATGAAACCGCGCTGACCGTGACGCCCGGCGGGCCGGGCCAGCCGCCGGCGATCGGCGGATCGGGCTATTTCACGATCGACAACCGCGCCGTGACCGTTCCTGGCGATCAGGTCGATCTCAGCTATGACCGCGCGCCCAACCGGCGCGTCCTGCGCATCACCGGTACGATCGGCAGCGCCGCCGCGCCGGAGACGCTGCGGGTCGGGGTCGACGATCCCGCGCATTATGCGGCGTGGCGGCTGGCCGAAATGCTGAAGGCGCGTGGCGTGCGCATCACGGGCGAGATCGTGTCGCGCTATCGCCCCGCCGACGCTGGCGACGATCCGGCGCGACGCGGCAACGCGCCCCCGCCCCGCGCACCCGATCAGCCGGCTATCGCGGTCACCGCCCTGCCCCCGCTGACCGAGGATGCGACGACGATCAACAAGGTCAGCCAGAACGTCCATGCCGAGTTGATGCTGCGCCGGATCGGCCGCGTCGCCGGCACCGGATCGATCGCCGACGGACAGGCGGCGGTGCGTGCGATGCTGGCCCGCGCGAGCGTGGCGGCGGATGCGATCGCGTTGTCCGATGGGTCGGGCATGTCGACCTATAACCGGATGACCCCGCGCGGCACCGTCGCGCTGCTGCGCTGGATCGAGGGGCAATCATGGGGCGCGACCTGGCGCGCGACGTTGCCCGTCGGCGGGGTCGACGGCACCCTGGCACGCCGGTTCAAGGGCACGCCGCTGGAAGGACGCGTTTTTGCCAAGACAGGGTCGCTCAACGCGACATCGGCGCTGTCGGGCTATCTGGTCGCGCGCAGCGGCCGGATGCTGACCTTCGCGCTCTTCGCCAACGACGTGCCGGCGGGCGGAAGCGCGACCCCGGCAATGGATGCCGCACTGGTGGCGATCGCCGAGGCGAACTGAACAAGGATCAGCGACGACCTAGACCGCGTCGTCCCACGCCGCGATCAGCGCATCGCCCGTCGCCGGGCGCAGCGTGAAGATGCCGCTGTCGAAATGGCGCGACGGGTGCACGCGATTGGTCAGCAGTGTCCAGGCGAGCCCGCGATCGAAGTCGATCCAGAGGCCAGTGCCGGTAAAGCCGGTGTGCCCGATCGTCGCGTCCGAACAGGCATCACCCCCCGACCAGCCGGCAAAGCGCCGCTCCCAGCCGCAGGTGCGGTCCCCTGCTACGCGCGTGCGGATCGCGTCCAGCACGAAGGGCGACGCGCCCGTCCCGTCGAGCAGCCCGGCGGCGAAGTCGAGCACCCCGGCGACCGTGCCGAACAGCCCGGCATGGCCCGGCGCGCCCCCCAGTGCGGCGGCATTCTCATCATGCACCTCGCCCTTCAGCACGCGGTCACGCCAGCGGCAATGCTCGGTCGCCACCGCCGGCCCCGGCGGCGGGCCGTAACTCAGCCCCTCGCCCAGCGGCCAGGCGGACAGCGGCGCGCCCGTCACCCGCTCGATCGCGATGCCGAGCAACAGGTAGTTGATGTCGGAATAGACCGCCGGGCCCTGCCGCCACTCGCGCTGGAGGATGAAGGCGCGCAGCCGGGCCGGATCGTCGCCATAGGTATAGATCGGCTCGACCGCGGGCAGGAAGGTGCGGTGCGCGAGACAATCGCGGAAGGTCAGCCGGCGTTCCGCGGCATGGGCGACGTCGTACTGGCGCAGATCGGGAATCGCATCGGTCAGCGGCCGGTCGAGGTCGATCCGCCCCTGTTCGGCGAGCGAGAGGATCATCATCGTCGTCGCGATCACCTTGCTGACCGACGCAAGGTCGAACCAGTGGTCGATCGTCAGCGCCTCCGGTTCGGGCACCCGCGCCGCGAGCCCGGTCAGGCGCACCGCGCGGCGACCGTCGGCGCTGACGATGCCCAGGGTCGCGCCGGGAATACGCCCTGCCTCCACGCTGGCGCGGGCGGGCGCGAACGCCGCATCGGCAAGCTGCGCGATCACCCGGCCACCGCCTCCGGATGGTCGTCGGGCCGGGGGCGAAGGCGCGTGATCACCGGCAGGAAGGCGATGGCAGCCAGGCTGACCGCCCCGGACAATGCGAAGAAGTTGTTGTAGCCGATTGACTGGACCATGCCGCCCCCCGCACCCGCGAGCAGGCGCGGCAGCAGAAAGGTAAAGCCTGACAGGAACGCATATTGCGCGCCGGGGTAGCGCGGGTTGACCAGCAGCGAGAGGTAAACGACGTACACCGCGCCGGCCATGCCGTTGCCGAACTGGTCGGCGGCGGTGGCCAGATACAGCATCGGCTCGGTCGGGACCTGATATGCCAGCCAGACAAAACCGAAATTGCCGAGCGCCGCGAATACCGCGCCGATCGCGAGCGACCGTCCCATCGGCCAGCGCGTCACCATCCACCCGCCAAGCCCGACGCCGATCATGCTGGCGAGGAGCGCGACGATGCTGTCGGCCCGGCCGATCTCGCTCAACGAATAGCCGAGCCCCCGGATCATCGGCTTGGAAAGCTGCAACGCCAGCACGTCGCCCATCCGATAGATCGACACGAACGCCATGAGGACGATCGCGCCATAGGCATAGCGCCAGAAGAAATCGACATAGGGCCCGATCACCGCCGATCGTCGCGCCGGATGGCTGAACGGCAATTGGCGAAGGCGCGGCACCGCCAGCGCCATCGCCACGAACGGCAGCATGCAGATCGCCAGCACATAGGGGGTGACATTGGTGTCGGCGGTGATGCCGATCCCCGCCGCCGCGCCGAGCAACAGCCAGCCGATGCCGGCAGTCACGACGCACGCGATCGCGAGGATCACGATGCTCGCCACCAGCCCCGCCACCAGCGCCGACCAGCGATTGCCCGCCTGTCGGCCACCTTCCTCGTCCGCACGCATGGCGACCAGCAGCGGGAAGGGAGCAAACGCCGCGACCGCAATCGCCAGATAGGCCGCCGTCCAGCCGGTGCCGTCCGCGATCAGCAGCGCACCGCTGCCCGCCGCGACCATCGCGCTGCGATACCCCCAAAGATTGGCGGCGACGATCGGCCCCTGTTCATCCTGGGTGGGCGCGAGCTCGATACGCCAGGCATCGGCCGCAACCTCGAGCGTCGTCGTCCAGAAGGCGAGCAGCACCGCGAACAGCGCGGTGATGCCCAGGCTCGCATCGCCGGAGGTCAGCGCCATCGCCGCCATCGCGGTGAAGATGCCGAGCTGCGACAGCATGATCCAGCCCCGCCTTTTGCCCCAATAGCGCCCGAAGCCGGGCACGTCGTAACGATCGAGCAATGGCGCCCACAGGAACTTGAAGGTCGGGAGCAACGTCACCCAGGCGAAGAAGCCGATGACGACCAGCCCGACGCCATGTTCGGTCAGCCGCAGCGCGAGCACGGTCGAAAACATGTAGAAGGGCAGCCCGGCGGAAAAACCCAGCATGCCGTACAGCGCCATCCGGCGCAGCGGCACGCGGCCCGATGCCGTGGCAGGATCGGCGGTCAGCGCGTGATCGGTCACGTCTGGCTATGCGAGGCAGGGGGCGTCATCATCGCCCGAAGAACCATTGTCTCGGGTGCGGGGTCAAGCACCGACCTTTGCGGCGCGAGCGCCGCCGAACCGCCTCGCCGCGCACCGGGCTTCGCGCACCGACCGCCAGGGCGTGCACGATTTCCCGATTTCGCGCGCAGGCAGCAGGGTCCGGTCTCGGGAGAAGCGCGCCGAGCCCGGCCCGCGCGCCATGACGAGCGGTTATGGATCGCCAAACGGAAACGATCCCGCGCCTGGCCGCGACCCTGATGCGCAACGCCGATTGCCTGGGCGCGATGACGAGCTAAGCTGACGCATGATGCCCCTTTCCGCGATCGCCCTTCTCCTGACGCTGCCGGCCGCGCAGGTCGCCCCCGCCCCGGCCGAGGCCAGACATCCCGTGGCCACCGTACGGGTCACGTTCGACCGGAACGGCGAGAATGAGGTGACGACCAGCGGCTTCGCGGATCTCGCGACCCGGCGACCGGTGACGGCGGACGACCCGGTCCGCGTCGCGTCGATCTCGAAACTCGTCGTCGCGATCGCGGTGATGCGCCTGGTCGAGGCGGGGACGCTCGACCTCGACGCCGATGTCGACGACGTGCTGGGCTGGCGGGTGCGCAACCCCGCCTTTCCCGACCGGCCGGTGACGCTGCGCCTGCTGTTGTCGCATCGCGCCGGCATCACCGACGGGATCGATTATGTCCTGCCGCTCGACGCCGATTTGGCCTCCGTGCTCGCCGATCCCGGCGCCTGGGATGCCGCGCACCCGCCGGGCAGCTATTTCCGCTACGCCAATCTGAGCTTCCCGGTCATCGCCGCCGTGATGGAGCGCGCGACCGGAGAGCGGTTCGACCGCCTGATGGACCGGCTCGTGCTCCGCCCGCTGGGCATCGACGGGTGCTACAACTGGGCCAGCTGCAGCGACGCGACGACGGCGCGCGCGGTCGTGCTGTACCGTGACCGCAAGCCGGTGCGCGACGATCATCAGGGCGGGCGGCCCGAATGCCCCGTTACACCGGCGCGCGACGGCAGCTGTGATCTGTCGCGCTGGCAGCCCGGGCGCAATGGCGCGATCTTCTCGCCCCAGGGGGGCCTGCGCATCTCGGCGCGCGGGCTGGCGCGGATCGGTCGACTCCTCCTCCGCCACGGCGAGGTCGACGGCGTCAGGTTGCTCAGCGCGAAATCGGTGCGCGAGATGATCCGCCCGCAATGGATGCACGGGGCCGGCGAAGGGCTGACCGGCAGCGATACCGAGCCCGACGCCCCCGACAGCGGTTTCATGTGCAGCTATGGCCTGGCGGCCGCCACGCTCGCCACCCCCGCGCCCGGCTGTCGCGACGATCCGTTCGGCGACGGGGTGCGCCGGTTCGGGCATGCCGGCGATGCCTATGGGCTGTTGTCGGGGTTGTGGATCGATCCCGAAAATGATGACGGGGTCGTCTATTTCGTGACCGACGCGCCGCTCGCCCCGGGCAAGCGTTCCGCCTATGCCGAGATCGAGGAGCAGCTCGCCCGTCCCGGCGACTGATCCAGCCACCCTCCCCTTGGAGCGCGTTCAGCCCATCTCCGGTGCGGCAGTCATCGTCCGCGAATCGACGAAGCGCAGCGCCCCGAGCGCAGCGATGACCAGCGCCGCCGCCGATGACGCAATCACCGCGAGCCAGCCCGCCCGGGCATAGACCAGCCCCAGCAACAGCGTGCCGACCAGCCCCCCGGTAAAATAGGCGGCGAGATAGGCCCCGCTCGCCTGCGCGCGATTGGCGGCACCGACCCGCGCGACATGGCCGGTGGCGATCGCCTGCGCGCCGAAGGTGCCGACCGCGAACAGGGTCAGGCCCGCCATCAACGCGACGAACGTCTGGGGGATCATGAAGACCAGCCCGACTAGCGCCACCGCCAGCGCGACGATCATCGCACGGTCGACCCCGATGCGACCCGCCAGCTGCCCGAAACGCGTCGTCAGGAAAATCGACGGCACGAAGACCAGATAGACGAAGCTGGATTGCGCCATCGACAGCGCGAGATGCGGCTTGACCAGTTCAAAGCCGACAAAGGTGAACACGCCGATAAATGCGAACAGCAGCATGAACCCGACCAGCAGCGCGCAGAATAGTCGCGCGTCGCGCAGCAGCGACACCGACATCCCCGGCATTGCGGGGCCGACCGCCTCCGGCGCGCCGACCCGCTTCAGCATCTGCGCGACCCAGACCGCGCCGGCCAGGTTTACCGCGGCGAACAGGAGAAAACTGTTGTGCGATCCGAAAACGCTGACCCCGACCGACGCGGTGACGCGGCCCAGCAGGTTGCTGGCGATATTGCCGGTGACATAGGCCGCCATCGCGCCCGCCGTGCGCATGCCGCCCCAGCGTTCGCCCAGAAACGCGACCGCCAGGGCAAAGGCGATCGACATCAACACACCCTGTGCGATCCGCAACAGGCCGAATGCGACCAGATTGGGCGCGATCGCCAGCAACGCGGTCGGAATCGTGAGCAGTGCCAGCGCGATGACGACGCCGCGACGGCGATCAACCCGGTCGCCCAGCAGGCCGATCGCCAGTCCGCCGGCCGCCATGCCCAGCGTGCTGGCGTTGACGGCAATGCCCGCGGTCGCCGGCGCGACGGAAAATCGCGCCGCGATCGCGGGCAGGATCGCCTGCGTCGCAAACAGATCGATCAGCGTGACGATCGCCATCCCGGCGATGAACCAGGACGGCACCTGGTCGCGCGACATCATCGGCATGACGTTTCCCTCTGGATGGCGCGACGGCCGGTTGCGGCCGCCGCCCGCGATCACATCGCCTTCGGATCGCCGTCGACCGGGAAGAAGTCGCTGGCAAGCAGCACGACCGGCACCTTGCCGGTGTTGCGCCACCAATGCGACGTCTTGTTGAGTTCGGCGACGCTCTCGCCGGCCTTGTGAACGATCGGCACCGCGCAGGTGCTGGCATATTCGGTGATCGTGCCCGACACGACATGGATGATCGCCGGCCGGTTGCCGTGGCTGTGATAGGGGACGACGCCGCCCGGCGCGACCGTCAGCCGGCGCAGCCGCAGCATCCGGCCGTCGACGGCGACCGGCTCCTTTGCCAGATCGATCGACGACAGCACCGTGTCGGTGACGCCGCTCGCCGGTGCGTCCGACGGCTTCATCACGTCTATGCCCGCCTTGCCCGCCGGGCAGGTGCCGGCGACCGCCGGGGCCGCACCGAACCCGACCAGAAGTCCGGCGGTCAGCGCGCCGCGCAGGCTCAAAAGCGTGAGTTTCATTGGAACCCTCCATTCCAGGCGAGGCGACATACCCCGCATCGCCGGCCAGAGTGCCGTCTACTTTGTGCGATGCACAATGCCATGATCGCATCGTTTCGATAGCTTTCGGATATTGGTGCTGCGAGTGCGAGCAGGAGTACGCTAATGGCTTGAAACGCGTGAGGGATGACCATGAAAACGCCCCATGATTCTGCCGCGACCGCGGTGCCGCCCCACGGCCCGGTCCGCATCCCCGATGCCTGTGGCCAGGTGGTGCTGGTGCTGCAGGGCGGCGGCGCACTCGGCGCGTACCAGGCGGGCGTGTATCAGGCGATGCACGAAGCCGGCATCGCGCCGGACTGGGTCATCGGCACATCGATCGGCGCGATCAACGCAGCCCTGATCGCTGGCAGCCCGCCCAGCGACCGGCTCGACCGGATCACCGAATTCTGGAAGCGGGTGCGCTATGGCCCGTGGACGGAAATGCTGAACGGCTGGCCGATGCTCGGCGCGCTTGGCGGTTATGCCGCCACCGTGACCGGGGGCCTGCCGGGCTTCTTCACGCCCAACCCGCTCGCATTCTTCGGCGCGCATACGCCGCTCGGGCCGGAGGATGCCGGCTATTATTCCACCGCGCCGCTTGCCGCGACGCTCAGCGAGCTGATCGACTTCGACCTGCTCAACCGCGGTGCCCCGCGCATCACGGTCGGCGCGGCGGCGGTGGCGACGGGGGTGATGCGCTATTTCGACAGCCGCGACACCCCGCTTGAGCTCAAGCACATCCTGGCATCGGGCGCGCTGCCGCCGGCGTTTCCGGCGATCCGAATCGACGGCGAGCTGTTCTGGGACGGCGGCATCGTATCCAATACCCCGGTCGAAGCGGTGTTCGACGATCATCCGCGGCGCAGCAGCCTGGTCTTCGCGGTCCACATCTGGAATCCCCAGGGAACCGAGCCCGACACGATCTGGAAGGTCATCACTCGGCAGAAGGACATCCAATATGCCAGCCGGTCGGACGCGCACATTTTTCGCCAGCGCCAGATCCACAAGCTGCGCCATGTGATTTCCGACCTGGTCGACCGGCTCCCGCCCGATCAGCGCCAGACTCCCGAAGTGGCCGCACTCGCCGCCTATGGCTGCGTGACGCGGATGCACGTCGTCCGCCTGCTCGCGCCGCCGCTTTATGGCGAAGACCATTCCAAGGATATCGATTTCAGCGAAGCGTCGATCCGCGCGCGTTGGGAACGTGGCTATGCCGACACGATGCGCGTGCTGAACAAGCAGCCTTGGCACGAGGATGTCGATCCGCTCGAAGGGTTCATCCTGCACGA
>NZ_LSKG01000111.1:25000-47787 GCF_001557005.1 Sphingomonas sp. CCH15-F11
GACCGCCGAGCCCGTCGTCGCGCTCGTGCTCGGTCCCAAATGGCTGGGCGCGGCGCCGCTCGTCCAGCTGATCGCGCTGGCCATGCCGGCGATGACGGTCCAGATGCTGCTGCAACCGGCGAGCGACGCGATCGGGCGCCCCGGCATCGCCGCGGGCAACAGCGCGATCGGCGCGGTGATCGTCCCGCTCGCTTTCCTGGTCGGCGCGCAATGGGGGGTGACGGGCATCGCCGCGTCGTGGCTGGTCGCCTATCCGTTGCTGCTGTTGATCTGTGCGCGGCGAACGTTGCCGGTGCTGGGGGTGACGGGGATGAAAGTCGTTCGTGCGGCCGCCCCCGCGGTGATCGCGGCGTGCGCGATGGCGCTGATCGTCACGCTGGCGGATTCGGCCCTCGCTGCGCCGGCCGCGTTCCGCCTGCCCCTGCTCATCGCGCTCGGCGCGGCGAGCTATGCCGGCTGGCTGGCGGTGTTCGCGCGTTCAACCGTGGTCGAGCTGATGGCGCTGGTCCGCCGCACGGGCTGATCGCGCAGCCGCGCAATCGCCGCGCGCGTCGCGTCGATATAGGCCATGCCGTTGAACCGGCACGTACCGATAAAATGGGCAAAGCGCGCATCCGTCGGCACACCCTCGTCCCAGAAATTGAAATAGCGGTCATAGGGGAGCAGCAGCGGATCGGACTGGTTGGCGACGACGAAATTGGACGTCACCTGCTCGCTGCCCCAGCGTTCCCAGCGCGCGCGCCCGATCTCGCGCTCGACCGCGACCGAGAAGGCTTCGGCGGGCGCACGCCCCTCGCCCGACCGCGCAAAGCCCGCAAAGCCGGCGCAGCCGCGCGCGTAGCGCAGCCGCGCGATGCCCGGCACGGCAATCCTGCCCAGCACCGATTCGGCCGCCTCCTGGACATGCAGGTCCGGCGCGCTCAGGTCGACCGGCGCGCGCGTCGCGGCAAAGGCGACGGCGTCCGCCAGTTCCGCCTCCGCCTCGCCGCGTAGCGTAAAGCTGCGCCCGGCGGCGACGGCGGCACGAACTTCGGGCAGGTCGCCCAACGTCACCGTGTCCGAATCGGCCTGGATCACATAGGCGTCGCGGCGCAGGTCGAGCAGCGTGAGCAGCCGTTCCCACGTGCCCCCGACCGGACACGGCCCGACGTCGACCGCGCTGATCGGAATGATCCGGGGGTCACCCAGATGATGGCGCAGCACCGCGCGATCGCTGGCGGTGAAGGTGCCGTCGTCCAGAATGACGACGCGCCCGATGCCGCCGAGCCCTTGGTGCAGCGACTTGACCGACACGAGATAGGGGTAGAGCACCGCCGTCCCAGCCATGGCGAAAAGGATGACGCCATCGTCAGCCGGCACGATCGGCGGGGTATCGAGCACCGCGCGCGCGATGCGTCGGTGCCACCATTGCTTGGCATAGAAATTGGCGTGTTCGGCGAGCGTCGGCATGGCCGGATGTCCTACGCCCGAATCTTTAAGGGAAGGTGCGCGTTCAGGCCGACTGGATATAGTCGCGCATGGCCGCCGCCTCGGCCTCGATGCGTTCGATCCGGAATTTCACCAGATCGCCGATCGACACGAAACCCACCAGCGTGCCGTCGTCCACCACCGGCAAGTGGCGGATCCGCCGCTTCGACATCAACGACAGCGCGGCCAGCACCGCGTCGCCCGACGTGACCGTGATCGGCGGCGCGGTCATCAGGTCGCGCACCGGACGATCGAGCGCGGCCGCACCCTCCTGGTTGAGCGCATAGATCACGTCGCGCTCGGAAAAGATGCCGACGACCTTGCCGTCCTTCATCACCGGCACCGCGCCGATCCGCTTGCCCGCGATCAGCGCGACGGCAGCCGCGACCCGCTCGTCGCAACCGACCGAGATCACCTCGGTCCCCTTGCCCTTCAGGATTGCCGCTATCGTCATCGCGTCCCTCCTCGCTACCGCATCATTTCGTGCGCCGGAGGTTGAGCATTCCATGATTCGCCCCCATTGGAAAGGGATGACACCACCTCGCCAAGGCCTCGACGACCCGGACTACGCCGCCCAGGCCTGGGGCCGCTATCGCCGGCTGCTCGGCTGGATGGGACTGTTCTCGGCCGCGTGCGGTGTGCTCGCCGTCTGGGTGCTGTGGCGCTGGACGGGCGCGATGCCGATCCACATGGGTATCGCCACCTTTCTGGGCGTATTCCTCACCATGCTGATCGCCGTCGCGCTGATGGGGCTGGTCTTCCTGAGCTCCGGCACCGGCCATGACGAACAGGTCGAGGACCCGCTGCGCGGTGAGGTGGACGTGGACTGAGTTACCCAGGCAGTTCCGCGAAGCTTCCGTGACGACAAGCCGGCAACGGAGCCCGCCTGCCTAATCATCGGGCGATGATCAGATTGGCGAGCTTGTCCATCTCGGCCCGGCCCGCAGGCGGAAGCGGCGCCCCGTTGGTCCACTCAATATATAAGGATTGCCGCCACACCATTCGGAAATAGCGGGCGGTCCGTTTGAACGGCACCTCGAAACCCGGAGGCATGCTTCGATCAGCCCCGGTGGCGAGAAGCCAGACGCTGCGCCCGGCGAGGGCGCGACCCGACGTGCGGTCGACCGGATCAAGAAGCAGATCGGTAAGGCGGTCGAAAAATGCCTTCAGGGGCGCGCTCATCGCGTACCAGTAAACGGGGGTGGCGAAGACGATGTCCTGGCTTTCGAGCATCATCGTGACGACGCTGCGGAAATCATCGCGGTCGTCGTGACGCGCATAATCAAAGGGTGCGACCGTCAGCGTGGACAGGTCGACATGCTGTGCCCGCGCGCCCAACTTGCCGCTCAGGTACGCGACGAGCGCCCCGGTATGCCCATCCGTCCGCGCAGAGCCGGAAATCAGTGTGATGCGCCTTGTGCGCTCGTCGCCAGCAGCCATCGGGGCATTCGAGCGCGATTGCCGAAACGCGTCAACAGGCTGCCGGCGGGGTTGGCGTGCAATCGCTAGATTTCGAACCCGCCATCGTTGATGCCCGCGCGCATCCGATCAACTATTCCCCCGCCACACCGCCTCCCTCCCCATAACGCGCAATCAGCGCGCGGGTGACTCCGTTGGTCCAGCCGAACCCGTCCTGGAGGGGATATTCGCCGCCGCCGCCGGGGCGGCGCTCCTCGACATCGTATTTCTCCAGCATCTTGCCGGTCTCGCGCCAGGCGCGTTCGACATTGCCGATCCACCGCGTCGCGATCTCGCGCGCCAGTTCGTCCTCGCCGTAACGCGCCAGACCGTCGACCGCGATCCATTGCAGCGGGGCCCAGCCATTGGGCGCATCCCATTGCTGGCCGGTACGGGTGAGCGTGGTGCGCAGTCCGCCGGGGGCCAGCAGCTTGGCGCGCACCGTCGCCGCCACCGCCGCCGCCTGCGCCTTGCTGGCGATGCCCGCAAACAGCGGATAGAGCGTGGCGGCGGACAGGACGGGCGTCACCTGCCGCGTCTCGCGATCCCAGTCGCCAAAGCGTCCTTCCGCGCCATTCCACAAATAGCGCGAGATCGCCGCCCGCCGCCGCTCAGCGTGCGTTGCAAAGTCGCGTGCGCATTCGCGATCCCCGCCGGCGCGACACCGCGTCGCGATCGCATCCTCCAGCGTCCACATCAGGCTGTTCAGGTCGACCGGCACGATGTCGGTGGTACGAATCGTCGCCAGCCGCCTGGGATCGCTCAGCCAGCGCGACGAATAGTCCCATCCGCTTTCCGCGCCCGCGCGCAGGTGACGGTACATGATCGCCGCGTCGCGGTTGCTCTCGCGCGCGGTCGCCACATCCTCGGCCCAGCTTTCGTCGCGAGGGGTCGACTTGTCGTCCCAATAGCGGTTGAGCAGCGTGCCGTCGGGCATCCGCACCACCCGCTCGCACGCGCCCTGCCGTTGCGCGCAGGCGGCACCACGCATCCAATAGGCATGCTCGGCCCGGAGCGCCGCCAGCCGCGCCTTGGCGAGCGCGGGCGAGTCGCTGTCGGACAGCCCGACCATCAGCGCGAAGAAGGGCGGCTGCGACCGGCTGAGATAATAGGTCCGCGTGCCGTTGGGGATATGCCCATAGCGATCGACCAGGCTGACGAAGTCGGCCAGCATCCCCTCGATCAGGTCGCCGCGGCCATCGACCCTCAGCCCCAGCATCGTGAAATAGCTGTCCCAGTAATAGATTTCGCGGAATCGTCCGCCCGGCACCACATAGGGCGCGGGGAGCGCCAGCGCCGAAGACCCCGCCGGCGGGTCGAGCGGTGGTCGGGTCAGCTGCGGCCACAGCCCCCTGATATGTGCGACGAGGTCGTCCGCGCGGGTCTCCGCGGGTGCATCGGGCAGGATGAAATGCCGCGCGACGAATGCCTTCAACTCGGCGCGCGTGCGGGGCCGCTCGCGGGCATACGCCTCGAGGATCGCCTGCGGCGTCGCGCGCGCGGTGGCGTCGACGAAGGTCTTGCCGTCGTCGAACACCCGCTCGCGCTGCACCGCCTCGAATAGCGGGCCGTACAGCTCCGCCGGGCTCCGGGGCGGGTCGGCCGCGGCGGTCAGCAGCAGCAGCCCCGCCGCCGTCAGGGCGCGCCATGTGTTCGTCAGAGCCATGTCGCGCCCCTTCGTCTTCCGGTCAGAACTGATAGGCGGCCGTGAAGCGGAACAACCGGCCCAGGATCGGCCGCGCCAGGATGGCACCCGACCCCTGCGATCCGATCACGCGCGGATTGCCTTCGGTCAGCCCGATCTCGTCGGTCAGATTGTCGCCATAGAGCTGGAAGGTCCAGCGATCATCGACCTTGAGCGTCACGCCTGCATCCCATTTGACGAAGTTGGGCAGCACCTGAAGGTTCTCGACGTCGGAAAACCGGTCGCCGGTGTAGCCGATCGTCGTGAAGACGGTCCCCTCCATCCGGTCGCCGATCGGCGTCTTGTAGGACGGCGTCACCCGCCATTGCCACTCGGGCTGGCGCTGCACACGATTGCCGGTGTTGTCGATCGTCCCGTTCGCGCTGAAGAAGTCGACATAGCTCGCGTCGAGATAGGTCAGCGACCCGGTGATCTGCAGCCCCTCGAACGGGCGCAGCGCACCTTCCAGCTCGACGCCGTTGGTTTCCGCGCCGCCGATCTGGGTCAGCGGCGGCTGGCCGACGATGATCTGGGTCGACGCCAGCCCCTCGAACTCGTTGCGGAACAGCGTGACATAGAGGTTGAGCAGGTCGGTCGACGCCTTGAGCCCGATTTCATAGCTGTCGACGCGCTGGGTGATGTCCAGCCCGTCGCGCAGATTGTCGAACTGCGGAAAGGTGTGCCCGCGGCTGTAGCGGGCGAACGCGCCGAACTGGCGGCTGAACTCGTAATTGGCACCCAACGTCCACGACCATTCGTCGCCTTCGTAGTCGATCGTGTTGAACGTGCCGTTGAGCACGGCGATGTTGCGGTCGAACAGCGTGTTCGGGTTGCCGTCGACATCGGCGATGGTCGAATTGTTCTCGACCCGCCCATCGACCGTGTGATTCTGATAACGGATGCCGGCATCGATGCGCAGCTGATCGGTCACCTGCAACTCGTCGACCAGGTAGAAGGCGATGTCCTCGCCCTCATAGCTGGCGTTGACATTGAAGAACGAGCCGCCGGCAAAGCCGTTGCGCGTCGCCTGCTGCAGCACGCCGCCATTGTTGATGACGAGGTCCAGCCGCCGCGCATTCGGCTCGGCCGTCAGCAGCTGGGCGTTGCCCAGATTCCACAGATCGTCCGATTCGTAACGCGTGTAGTAGAACCCGCCGGTCAGCGTGTTGCCGCCCGACTTGAACTCGAGTGCCAGGTCGTTGACGAACGCGTCGATGTCCTTGCGCACCGTCCAGAACCCGATCGGGATGACCAGCTGGTCGGCACCCACGCCTGCGCGATTGCCATCGGCGAAGTTCAGGCTGGCCACCGTTCCGCCCAGCCCGGCGGCATAGGCGGCGGCGGTCTGGGGCGTCGCCCCGCCGGGCACGAAACCGGTCGTGTCGGCACTGCCGGTCAGATAGCTCGCGCGATCGCGCACGGTCAGGCCGTTGGCGAGCTCGTAATCGAAATTGATCCCGACATTGCCGATCCGCGCGCCGCGTCCGTCGGCCAGGTCGGCCGGCGTGCCGTCGGGCAGGATCGCGCGGCGGGTCTGCGGGCTGGCAAAGGTGCCGGTGCCCGCATCAAAGCCCGGAAAGCTGCGGATATTGTTGCCGTCCTGGATCACCGGGATCGGCAGCAGCCACTGGCCGCGATCGTCCAGGTAGCGGCCGAATACGAGCAGCGACCCGCGGTCGAACTCGTGCGACAGGTTGGCGGTGATCTGCCCGCCCTTTTCCGCCGTGAACTCGGCATCGCGAATGCCGTCGGACTGGGCGTAATAGCCGCCGATCATGAACCCGGTATTCGGCCCGATCGGACCCGAAACCACCGCGTCGATCCGTCCTTCACCGAAATCGGTCACGCCCAGCTTGACCAGACCCTCGACCTCGGAGCCCGCCTGTTTCTGGACGAAGTTTACCGTCAGGCCCGGCTGCCCGGCGGAAAACAGCGCACCGGTGCCGCCGCGCACGGCTTCGACGCGCTGCAACGTCTCGTCGATGCGGATCAGCTGGCTGTTTTCCAGGAACGACAGCGTGGACGGCGGAAAGAACGGCACCCCCTGGGTCTGCAGCGTCACGAACTGGGCGTCGCCGCCCGAGGGATAGCCGCGCACGAAGATGTTGGCACCGTTCTGACCGCCCGAGCTTTCGGCCGACACGCCGGGAATCGCGCGGAACAGGTCGGCGGTGGACGCGGGCGAAATCTGGTCGATCGCATCGTTGCTCAGCGTCGTTACCGCAAACGCCGCATCCTGGCGCCGCGTGCCCGCCCCGGCGGTGCCGATGACGACGATATCCTCGGCCGGCGCGTCATCTTCGGCCTGCGCCGGATCGCTGCCGGCGGCGGCGACATCCTGCGGCGTCGCCAGTGCCGCCGTCGCGTCGTCGCGCACGATCAGAAATGCGCCGCCGGGTGCCACGCGATGACGCAGCCCGGTGCCCTTGAGCAACCGGTCGAGCGCCTGTTCGGCGGTATAGTTCCCGCGCAGCGCACGCGCCCGCTTGCCCGCAACGATCTCGGGCGCGAACAGGATCTGCTGGTTGCTTTGGCGCGCGAACTCGGTCAGCGCATCGCCCAGGCTGTCGGCGCGGATCGACAGCTGAAGCGGCGGCGGGGCGGCATGGGCGGCTGCGACCGGCACGACGGGGACGAGCATGGCACCGGCAAGAAGGCGCAGGGCAAGGCGGCTTAAGCGATGTGACTGACGCATCTGGGTCCTCTCTGATGGCGGCCCGTCTGTGCAGGGCTCACTAGGACAAGACGCAATCGGGCGCGAAAGCCGAACCGGACGGGGGAAAATTTAGTCGTTCAGCGGCGCGTCAGCCAGATCGCGTCGTCGCGCGACCGCGCCTCCACGCCGAAACCAGCTTCCAGCGCCCCAATGAACGCGCGCGTGTCCTCGGCCCTGAACGCGCCGCTGATCCGCACCGTTGCCGTCGCGTCGTCGACGATGCGCAACGGGCGCGCGGCATAGCGGTTGAACTCGGCCACCGCCTCGCCGAGCGGCTGGTCGCGGAAGACCAGCAGCCCGCTGCGCCAGCTTTCTATCGGTGCCGGATCGGCGATGCGGCTGACGTCGACGCGGTCGGGGGTGGCGACCAGCAGCTGGCTCGGCGCAAGTGCAACGCTTGGCGCGACGTTGCGATTGTGCGCATTACCCGGCTGATCGACGCGCACCCTGCCCTCGATCAGCATGACTTCCAGCCTGCCGCGATCGATCCGCACGTCGAACGCGGTGCCCAGCGCGGTAATCTCGCGTCCGGCGGCAGCGACGACGAAGGGGCGCGCCGGGTTCTTGGCGACGTCAAACCAGGCCTGGCCACGCACCAATTCGACGCGCCGCACCCCGGAAGTATAAGCGACGCGCAACGCGCTCCGCGTGTTCAGCATCACCCGCGTCCCGTCGCCGAGCGTCAGGTTGGCGCGCTGGCCCACGCCTGTCGAATAGGCGTGGCCGGCGGCTGCGGCGACGCTGCGACCTTTGCGATCCGGCTGCATCCCGCCCGGGGCTTCGAATCTGCCCCCCGCCCAGCTGGCCAGGCCGATTGCAATGACCAGCGAAGCGGCGATCGGCACGATTGGCCGCCAGCGGTGCCGGGCGCCCGGCGACACCTCGCGCGCGCGTCCGACCCGCGCCAGCGTCTCGTCGCGCAGCGCGCGCAGCGCGGGCGTCGCGGCATAGTCGCGCGCCCACTGCTCGGCGCGCACCGCACGGTCATAGGCGTTGGCATTCGCCGGCGACTCCGCCCGCCAGCGATTGAAACGGGCGACCAGCGCCGGTCGCGCCGCGTCGCCCAGCCGCGCCCGCCAGCGCGCTGCCGCCAGTTCGATGTCGGGGGGCGCAGGATCAGTGATGGCGCCAGTCCTCGAGCTGCGCCTGAAGGTGGCGCAGCGCGCGTGCGTAGTGCTTTTCCGCCGCGCGCTTCGAAATGCCCAACGCCGACGCCACGTCCGCCATGCGATATTCCTCGAACAACCTGAGGACGAAGACGTCGCGGGTACGCTGCGGCAATTCGCGCAGCGCCGCCTGGACGCGCATCAATCCTTCCCGTCCCACCAAGACGCGCAGCGGCGAAAAATCCGCACTTTCCAGTTCGATTCCGTCGATTTCGACATGGCGCGACACCTCGCGCACCGCCGCGCGCCGCGCCCGGTCGCGCAGTACATTGGCGGCGATCACGAACAGGAAACGGTCGGGCGCGTCGATCGCGCGCAGGTCGGGCATCCGCGCAAGGCGCAGGAAAACGTCCTGGACGAGGTCGGCGATGTCGGCCTCCGCCTCCACCCGGCGACGGAAATAGCGGGCGAGCGGTGCCGAAAAGCGCGCGACGAGCGCGTCGAGCTCGGCCGGCCCCGCCGACGCCGGCACGTGCACGCCGGCGGGCGGCGA
The DNA here is from genome assembly GCF_001557005.1 of Sphingomonas sp. CCH15-F11. Classification (NCBI taxonomy): domain Bacteria; kingdom Pseudomonadati; phylum Pseudomonadota; class Alphaproteobacteria; order Sphingomonadales; family Sphingomonadaceae; genus Sphingomonas; species Sphingomonas sp. CCH15-F11. The sequence goes on from NZ_LSKG01000111.1 coordinate 33,985, forward strand.
ATTGATCTTGCGTCCATCGCTCACCCCGCCTTGTGACCATATCGGCCGGCGGGGCGCAAGCGGGCCGCACAGACGGCGCTACAGGTCGGGCAGCTGCTGGGCGGCGTGGCCCCAGCCCCTGAGCGAAGGTGCCGCCGCGCGCTCGACCAGTTGCGCGGCATCGGCGATCGACCATCGCGCGGGCGATGCGATCGCGTCCAGCTCGCCCCAGTCGACCGGCACCGCGACGGGCGCGCCCGGTCGCGCCCGCGCCGAATAGGGCAGCACCGCGGTCGCCCCGCGCTGATTGCGCAGCCAGTCGATGAAGATGCGCCCGCGCCGCTTGGCCTTGCGCATCGTCGCGACGAAGCGGTCGGGTTCGGCCAGCGCCATCGCCTCCGCGAAACGTCGCGCAAAGTCTTTGTGCGCGACCCAGTCATGCCCCGGGGTCAGCGGCACGACGACATGCACCCCCTTGCCGCCCGATAGCATCGCGAAGCTCTGGAGACCGAGGTCGTCCAGCCGGTGACGCAGGTCGGCGGCGGCGCGCTTCACGTCGGCAAAATCGAGTTCCTCGTCGGGATCGAGGTCGAGCACCAGGCGGTCTGGCGCCTCGACATCGTCGACGCGCGATCCCCAGCCGTGAAACTCGATCGTCCCCATCTGCACGCACTGCAGGATGCCGGCCGCATCCTCGACATACAGATAGTCCTCGTTCCCGCCGTCCTTCTCGCGGATCGCGACATGATGGACCGCGTCGCCCATGCCGCCGCCGTCATGCTTCTGGAAAAAGCACTGCTTGGCGCGACCCTGTGGACAGCGGAGGAGACTGATCGGCCGCCGCGCAAGATGCGCAAGCATCAGCGGGGCGAGCGCGGCGTAATAGTCGGCGAGCTCACCCTTGGTCTGACCGCTTTCGGGAAAGATCACCCGGTCGCGACTGGAAATGCGGACGCCCGCGGCCGGTGCCGGTGCCGCGCGCGCGCGTTCCGGGCCGACCTCTGTGGCCGGGCGGTCGCCGCGCAGACCGACGAAGCTGGCATGGCGCACCCGCCCCTCGCCGGTGAATTCGGCAAACGCCACCTCCGCGACCAGCTCGGGCGTGACCCATTGCGCGCCGCGCTGCTCGGCGGCCGCCACGTCCAGCGGCGCGGTCTTGCGCGCCAGACGTTTGAGCCTGCGGGCGAGATCGGCCTGCGCATCGACATCGAACCCGGTCCCCACCTTGCCCTTGTAGACCAGCGCATCGCCCTCCCGCTGGGCGAGCAGCAGCGACGCGAACGGCCGCCCCTTGGCGCGTGAGGGCGACCAGCCGACGATCACGAATTCCTGGCGGCGGGTGCATTTGACCTTCACCCAGTTCATCGTGCGGGCCGACCGGTACGGCGCGTCGATCCGCTTGGCGATGATCCCTTCCTGCCCGGCTGCGCACATCGCGTCGAACAGCCGCTCGCCCGCGCCGATGACATGGTCGGCGACATGGACGGGCGGTGCGGCGTCGCCGAGCAGCGCGGCGAGCCGCTCCTTGCGCGCGATGGTGGGCAGTGCGGTCAGATCCGCACCGTCCAGCGCCAGCAGGTCGAAGGCATGCAGGTCGAGGTGCTGGCGCGCACCTTGTCCGCCGTGACCCCGCTTGAGCATCGCCTGCAACGCCGAAAAGCTTGGGTTGCCGTCAGGCCCCGGCGCGGTGATCTCGCCGTCGATCAGACAGGGCGGCAGGTCGAGTGCGGCAATCACGGCGACGAGCGGCGCGAACTTGTCGGTCCAGTCCAGGCCGTTCCGGGTATAGATGCGTACGGCCGACCCGGCGGCAGCCACCAGCGCGCGATAGCCGTCGAACTTGATTTCGTGCAGCCAGTCATTGCCGGTCGGGACCGCGTCGACCAGCGTCGCGAGCTGGGGCTTGCGGAACGCGGGCGGACGCGCCGGGCGGCGCGCGCGCGGGCTCGCCCTCGCCGCACGCGCATTGTGCCGCGCGGCCTTGGTCATCTCCGCAGCGAAGGCTTCGCCCGACTTGCCGGCGAGCGCGTGCTCGCCACCCGTATCGGCGGCAATTTCCGCCATCGAGCGCCCGGTCAGGACACTGGTCAGGCACCGGTCGATCAGGTCGCCGCGCGCGCCCGCATGGTCATCGCCAATCTTGCGGAGCAGCCAGTTCTCGCGCTTCTCGCCGGGCTTGCCGCGCATCCGGACCAGCAGCCACTCGCCCTTCATCCGCTCGCCGTCGAGGCGGAAGTGCAGATGACCCTTGTCGAGGTCGTCCGCCGTCTTGCCCTCTACAGGCGCCCAGCTCCCCCGGTCCCACAGCATCACCGTCCCGCCGCCATATTCGCGTCTGGGGATGACCCCCTCGAACTCGGCATAGCTGAGCGGATGATCCTCGGTCCGCACCGCAAGCCGCTTGTCGGCGGGATCGAGCGAGGGCCCTGCCGTCACCGCCCAGCTTTTGAGGACGCCGTCCTTCTCCAGCCGCAGGTCCCAGTGCAGCCGGGTCGCATCATGCTTCTGGACGATGAAACGGTTGCCGCCCGGCTTGCCGATCTTGCCGGCAGGCTCGGCGGTCGCCTTGAAATCACGCCGCCGACGATATTCGGCCAGCGGATCGGTCCTCCCCGGCATGTTCAGGCGCGCTTGCGCGCCGCGGCTTTGGCGGCGGGCTTCTTGGCGGCGGATTTCTTCGCGGAGGGCTTGGCCCCGGAGGCGCGCGCGGCCGGCTTGCCCCCGTCCACCGACGCCTTGAGCGCGGCCATCAGGTCGATGACGTTCGACTTGCCCGCGGGCGCGGCGGGCTCATCGACATCCTCCAGCACCCTCTTGCCCTTGGCCTTGGCCTTCTTGTCGATCAGCCGGTGAAGCGCGTCGACATAACGGTTGTGATAGTCGGCGGCGTCGAACGTCCCGCTCTTCTTCTCGATCAGCGAGGTCGCTAGGTCGAGCAGGTCGGGGTCGGGCTTCGCGTTGCCGATGTCCGCGAAAAAGCCCGTCGCGCGATTGACCTCGTCGGCGTAGCGCAGCGTCTCGAGGATCATGCCGCGACCGCACGGTTTCAGGCTGACCAGATATTCCTGCCCACGCACCGCCAGCTGCCCCACCCCGACCTTGCGCGTCGCGCGCAACGCGTCGCGCAGCACGACATAGGCTTCCTCCGCCAGGTCGTCGGCGGGGACGACATAATAGGGCTTCTCGTAATAAAGGACGTCGATCGCATCGGCATCGACGAACTGGACGAGCTCGAGGGTGCGTTTGGAGTCGAGCTTCACCGCCTCGATCTCGGCATCGTCGAGCAGCACATAGCTGCCACGCGACACCTCGTAGCCCTTGATGATCTCGTCCCGATCGATCGGGCCGACGCCCGGCACCACCTTCTCGTATTTGACCGGCTTGCCCGACGGCTCGTGGATCTGGCGAAAGCTGACCGACGCGCCCGAACGGGTCGCCGCATAGATTTCGACCGGGATCGAAACCAGCGCCAACCGGATCTGTCCCCGCCAATAGGCTCGTGCCGCCATCACCTGCTCCAAATGACCTTGCTGGGAAAGCGCGGCGGGGCGGGGATTGTTCCGGCCCGGCACCCGATCTTCGGCCCGGACGTGACGGACGCACCCGCCCGGCGGATTGGCGCGTTGAGTGGCGCTCGGCTAGACAGGATCGCGATGCCCCTCTTTGCTGCCCTTTGCGCCGGATGATCCCGGCACCCCCGCCGCACGCGATCGGCGCGATCCTGCTGACTGCGGCGATGTTCTACGGCTTCATCTCGGGCCGGGTGCGGGTGGAGATCATCTCGCTGCTCACGATCAGCGCGATCGCGCTGGGGCTCTATCTGTTGCCGCTCCCGGGACAGGTTCCGACCGACGGACTGAAACTCGCTTTCGAGGGCTTCGGGCATTACGCGCTCGTCACCATCTGTGCGCTGATGGTGCTCGGGCGCGGCCTGGTCACGACGGGTGCGCTGGAACCGGTGTCGCGCCTGCTGACGCGGGTGTGGCAGTTCAATCACCGGATCGGCCTGCTGGTCACGCTGGCGCTCGCATTCGGCATGAGCATGGTGGTGAACGACACCCCGGTGCTCGTGCTGCTGTTGCCGATCATGGCGTCGATCGCGGCCAATGGCGGCATGCCGGCGTCGAAAACGCTGATCCCGGTCAACAGCGCCGTCCTGATCGGCGGCATGTCGACGACGATCGGCACGTCGACCAATCTGCTCGTGGTGTCGATCGCGGGCGATCTCGGCCTGCCGCGCATGACCGTGTTTCACTTCACCCCGATCGTGATGATGGCTGCGGTCGTCGCGCTGCCGTTTGTCTGGCTGGTGATGCCGCGCCTGCTGCCCGATCACTCGACCGCCGCCGGGCACGAGCCGCGTGCGTTCACCGCGACCCTCCGGCTGGGCGATCCGTCGGCCTCGCGCGAACGCACGCGCGAGGCGCTGGCCGAGCGGCTTCCCGCCGGGCTGGAGATTCTGAGCCTGCCCGATGCCGACGGGCGGATGCGGGTGCGCGGATCGCATGCAATGCTCGAGGAGGCGATGCGCGTGCTGGGCGCGACCGCCGCACCGGCCTGGCTGATGGAGCGGCTGAAACGCGGTTATGCCAGCAGCGGTGAGGACCTGACCGTCGCCGAACTGTCGATCAGCCGCGATTCGGCGCTGGTCGGCAAGAGCGTGGTGTCGGCCAACGTCGCCGAGCTCTATAATCTTGCGATCCTCGGCGTGCACCGTGCACGCCGGCCGTGGCAGGGCCGCTGGGACACCAGCGATGCCGGCGACAGCGCCTTTGCAGAGGGCGACATCCTGCTCGTCGCGGGCGCGCTGCCCAACATCCAGCTGATGTCGGCCGGCGAAAACGCGTTGATGCTCGACGGCGCCAAGGAGCTGCCGCGCACGGCAAAGGCGCCGCTGGCGCTCGCCATCATGGCGGCAGCGGTCGTTCCCGCCAGCATCGGCCTGATCCCGATCGCAATTTCGGCGCTGGGCGGCGCGATCGCGATGCTGGTCACCGGCTGCGTGCGCTTCGACCGCATCGGCCGCGCGCTGTCGGCGAAGGTGATCGTGCTGGTCGCCGCCAGCATCGCGATCGGCCGGATCATCCTGGAAAGCGGGGCGGCCGCGTGGCTGAGCCAGCTGATCGCCCTCGGGCTCCAGTTCCTGCCCGCGGCCGGCGTGCTCGCGGCGGTGATGCTGTTCGTGACGCTGCTGACCAACTTCGCGTCGAACACGACCGCGGCTGCGGTCGGAACCCCGATCGCGTTCAGCCTGGGCGAGCAGCTCGGCATTCCGGTCGAGCCGCTGGTGCTGGCGGTGCTGTTCGGCTGCAACCTGTGCTATGCGACCCCGGTCGCCTATCAGACCAACATGCTCATCATGTCGGCGGGCGACTACACCTTTTCCGACTATACCCGCACCGGGCTGCCGCTGGTCGCGATCATGATCGTGACGCTGTCTGCGCTGCTCGTCCTCCGCTACGGGCTCTACTGACCGCGCGACCGGGCACGGCGGGCGTTGACAAGCCCGAGCAGCGCCTGCGCCCGGACCGACAGCTCCGCCCGCTCGGCCTCGGACAATCCGTTGGCGAGATATCGGTCCTCCAGCCCGGCCACCGCCCGCGCCTCGCGACGCAGGCCGCGCGCCTCGCGCCGGTCGAGCTGGCCGGCGCGGCGGCCGTCACGAATGTCGCTGCGCGCCTCGGCCAGCAGCGGCCGCACGCTCGGGACCAACGGGAAGGGTTCGCGATCCCCGTCGGCGCCGCCGCCGTCCCAGATTTGCGCGCTAGCGGGCGTCGCCGCCAACATCCCGATCGCCAGCATCATCACGGCACGCATTGCCCGCTCCCCTGCCCGTCCTGTGTTTCCGGAGAATGGCTGGCTGTGCCTGTATCGCCGATGAACCGGGCATCGGCGCGGCACAGCGGCTTTCGCGGCGGCGCGACACGGCCTAGGGGGGCGCGATGCACGGCTGGATCATCCTCGACAAACCGCTCGGCCTTGGCTCGACACAGGGCGTCAGCGCGGTCAAGCGCGCGCTGCGCACCGCGGGTCTGGGCAAGGCGAAGGTCGGGCATGGCGGAACGCTCGACCCGCTGGCGACCGGCGTGCTGCCGATCGCGATCGGCGAAGCCACCAAGCTCGCCGGGCGGATGCTCGACAGCGACAAGGTCTATGATTTTACGATCCGCTTCGGGGCGGAAACCGACACCCTCGACCTGGAGGGCAAGGTCGTGTCGGAGAGCCCAGGCCGCCCGACATCGGCAGAGATTTTGGCGGTGCTGCCCGACTTCACCGGCCCGATCGACCAGGTGCCGCCCGCCTACTCCGCGCTGAAGGTCGACGGCGAACGCGCCTACAACCTCGCCCGCGCCGGCGAGACGGTCACGCTCGCGACGCGCCGCATCACGGTGCACGCGCTACGAATCCTCCCCGAGCTTGCTCGGGGAGGGGGGCCGCGCCCGCAGGGCGTGGTGGAGGGGCAGAGACCAAATGATCCGCCTGCGGCTGCCCCCCTCCACCAGCCTGCGGCTGGTCCCCCTCCCGGTGCCGGGGAGGGTCTGGAAGAAATCACCCTCACCGCCCATGTGTCGAAAGGGACCTATATCCGCAGCCTGGCCCGCGACATTGCACGGGCACTCGGCACGGTGGGCCATGTCACGATGCTGCGGCGGACGCGGGCGGGGCCGTTCGGGCTGGAAGGCGCGATTTCGCTGGACAAATTGGCCGATGCTGCTAATGCCCGCGCCCTTGAAGACGTGATCCTGCCGTTGAGGGCGGGGCTGGACGACATCCCGGCTCTACCCCTCACCCCCGATCAGGCAGGGCTGCTCCGCCAGGGGCGGGTCTTGGTCGGGATCGCCGCTGACGATGGCCTCTGCTTTGCCGAGCTGGACACGGTTCCGGTCGCGCTCGTGGAGGTTTCGGACGGGATCGTCCGGGTCGTGCGCGGCTTCAACCTCTGACGTGAAAGGACGACGATGTCGATTACGCAAGAGCGCAAGGAAGCGCTGATCACCGAACATGGCCGCGAAAGCGGCGACACCGGCAGCCCTGAAGTGCAGGTCGCGATCCTGACCGAACGGATCCAGAACCTGACCGAGCATTTCAAAACGCACGCCAAGGACAATCACTCGCGCCGCGGCCTGCTGATGCTGGTCAACAAGCGTCGCGCGCTGCTCGACTATCTTCGCAAGAAGGACGAGAGCCGCTATACGGCCCTCATCGCGAAGCTCGGGCTTCGCAAGTAATTTCGAAGGGCGCCTCCGGGCGCCCTTCTGTTATTCCCGGTAACCAATCGGGAAGTTCGAAGGGGCGCAATCCGGTTGCCCCTTCACCGAGCCACGAACGGCTCCCCAAACGGGTCCGATGGGCGGACCCACTCTAGAGGCCCCCGTTGCATTGGGCAGCGGGAGTGAAGGAAACGAAATGTTCGACAAGAAAACCGTATCGATCGAGTGGGGAGGCAAGACCCTCACCCTCGAAACGGGCAAGGTTGCCCGTCAGGCCGACGGCGCCATCATGGCGACCCTCGGCGAAACCGTTGTGCTCTGCGCCGTCACGGCCGCCAAGAGTGTGAAGGACGGGCAGGATTTCTTCCCGCTCACCGTCCATTATCAGGAAAAATACTCGGCCGCCGGGCGCATTCCGGGCGGCTTCTTCAAGCGTGAGCGCGGCGCGACGGAAAAGGAGACGCTGGTCTCCCGCCTGATCGACCGGCCGATCCGCCCGCTGTTCCCCGAAGGCTTCTACAACGAGATCAACGCCATCGCTCAGGTGCTGAGCTATGACGGCGAGAACGAGCCCGACGTGCTGGCGATGGTCGCCGCGTCGGCCGCGCTCACCATCTCGGGCGTGCCCTTCATGGGCCCGATCGGCGCGGCGCGCGTCGGTTACCTGAATGGCGAGTACATCCTGAACCCGACCGACGAGCAGGTCGCGGAAGGCGAGCTCGATCTGGTCGTCGCCGCGACCTATGACGCGGTGATGATGGTCGAATCCGAAGCCAAGGAGCTGTCGGAAGAGGTCATGCTCGGCGCCGTGCTGTTCGCGCACGACGCCTGCCGCGAAGTCATCAAGGCAATCGTCAAACTGGCCGAACAGGCCGCCAAGGATCCGTGGGAAATGGCGTCGTCGGACGACAATGCCGCGATCAAGGACAAGCTGAAGAAGCTGATCGGCAAGGACATCGCCGCCGCGTACAAGCTGACCGACAAGTCGGCGCGCTCGAACGCGCTCAACGAGGCGCGTGCAAAAGCGAAGGCGCAGTTCGTCGAGGACGGCCTTGATCCGCAGGCGGTGATGGCCGGCATCAAGCTGACCAAGAAGCTGGAAGCCGAAATCGTCCGGGGTGACATCCTCAAGACCGGCAAGCGCATCGACGGTCGCACCACGACCCAGATCCGCCCGATCGTCGCGGAAACCCATTTCCTGCCGCGTGCGCATGGCTCCGCCCTGTTCACCCGCGGCGAGACCCAGACGATCGCGACCTGCACCTTGGGCACCAAGGATGCGGAGCAGATGATCGATGGCCTGGGCGGCCTGCGCTACGAACATTTCATGCTGCACTACAACTTCCCGCCCTATTCGGTCGGTGAAGTCGGCCGCTTCGGTGCGCCGGGGCGTCGTGAAGTCGGGCATGGCAAGCTCGCGTGGCGCGCGCTGCACCCGGTGCTGCCGACCAAGGAGGAGTTCCCCTACACCATCCGCCTGACCAGCGACATCACCGAGTCCAACGGCTCGTCGTCGATGGCGTCGGTGTGCGGCGGGTCGCTCGCCATGATGGACGCCGGCGTGCCGATCAAGCGCCCGGTCAGCGGCATCGCGATGGGCCTGATCCTGGAGGGCAAGGATTTCGCGATCCTGTCCGACATCCTGGGTGACGAGGACCATCTGGGCGACATGGATTTCAAGGTGGCCGGCACGTCCGAAGGCATCACCACGATGCAGATGGACATCAAGATCGCCGGGATCACCCGCGAGATCTTCGAAAAGGCGCTGGCGCAGGCCAAGGATGGCCGCGCGCACATCCTGAACGAGATGAGCAAGGCGCTCGGCGAGGTCCGCTCGGAACTCTCCGCGCACGCCCCGCGCATCGAGACGATCACGATCGACAAGTCGAAGATCCGCGACGTCATCGGCACGGGCGGCAAGGTCATTCGCGAGATCGTCGCGACGACCGGTGCGAAGGTCGACATCGACGACGAGGGCGTCATCAAGATCAGCTCGTCCGACGTCAGCCAGATCGAGGCCGCGAAGAACTGGATCCTCGGCATCGTCGAGGAGCCCGAGGTCGGCAAGGTCTATTCGGGCAAGGTCGTGAACCTCGTCGATTTCGGCGCCTTCGTGAACTTCATGGGCGGCCGTGACGGCCTGGTCCATGTGTCCGAAATCCGCAACGAACGCGTCGAGAAGGTCGCCGACGTCCTGTCCGAAGGCCAAGAGGTCAAGGTCAAGGTGCTGGAGATCGACCAGCGCGGCAAGGTCCGCTTGTCGATGCGCGTCGTCGATCAGGAAACCGGTGCCGAGCTGGAAGACACGCGCCCGGCCCGCGAACCGCGCGAGCCGCGTGAACCGCGCGGGGACCGTCCCGATCGCGGCGATCGCCGTCGCGACGGCGGCGGCGGGCGTGATCGCGGCCCGCGCCGCGATCGCGGTGACCGGCCGCGCCGCGACGAAGCGGCCAAGGACGAGGGCGGCGACGAGATCGGCCTGCCGTCGTTCATCACCGAAAGCTGATCGGAATCGCCGCACGGCGATGCCGACCGGCGCTGGATCGGGCCCGCTTCGGCGGGCCCTTTTCATTTCGGCCGCGAGGTAGATCGGTTTTGAATGATATTGCATTTACGCAATGATCGCCGTAGCTTACGTCCATCGAAACGGCCTGGATACTCCGGCTTCGGAACGAAAAGGGCCGTACGGCAATGACGCCTTCCCGCACCGACGGTCCGCGCCGTCATTGGATTGAACGCTTGCCCATCGCGCGCGACCGGCCCTGGCTGGCGCTGGCGGCGACGCTCGCGATGGCGGCGGCCGCGCTGCTGCTGCGCATCATGCTCGACCCCCTGCTGCCGGGCGGCTTTCCGTTCCTGACCTTCTTTCCGGCAGTGATCGTCACCGCGGCCTTGTTCGGGGCGCGGTTCGGCGGGCTTTCGGCGCTGCTGTGCGGAGCGGCATCCTGGTGGTTCTTCCTTGCGCCCGACAATGGCTGGACCGTCAACCGCGGTGCCGCGCTTGCCTTTCTCCTCTACGTGCTGGTCGTCGGGACCGAGCTGACGATCATCCATCTCCTGCAACGCGCCAACGCCAATCTGGCCCGCGAACGCGAGGTGAGCCGCTCGCTCGCCCAGACCAGCGAACTCCTGTTCCGCGAACTGCAGCACCGCGTGTCCAACAACCTTCAGGTCGCCGCCGGGCTGCTGATGCTTCAGAAGCGGCACATCGTCGATGCGCAGGCGCGCGCCGCGCTGGACGAGGCGACTCGCCGGCTCGCCGTCATCGGACGGATCAGCCGTCAGCTCTACAATCCGGACGGGAATGCCCGGGGGATGCGCGCTTTCCTCGAGGAGCTCTGCCGCGACGTGATCGAGGCCAGCGGCCGGCGTGACATCGTTTTGCGGGTGAATGCCGAACATGACCAGCCGCTTGCCCCCGACGCGGCGATTCCGCTGGCGCTGATCGTCGCCGAATCGGTGTCCAACGCGATCGAACACGGCTTTGCCGGGCGCGACGCCGGCATCATCGACGTCGAACTGACGCGCGACGCGGAGGGCCGCGTCTGCGTCGAGGTCCGCGATGACGGCCATGGCCTGCCCGAAACTTTCGATCTTGAGCACAGCGACAGCCTGGGCCTGCGCATCGCGCGCATGCTCGCCGGCCAGTTGAGCGGCCAGTTCGCCCTGCTCCGCGGATCGGGCACGATCGCGCGCCTGGTGCTGCCCGCCTGACCCGGCGGGCCGGGCGACATCGATCAGAAGATGTGCGTGGCCGGACGGCGCGTCGCGGCAAGGTGCCGGGGGTTCTGTTGCCCGGCCCCCCGGCGGCCGCTGGAATCCACTTCTGTTGCCCGGTGTGGCCCGACCGCGCTTTTGTCTGACTAACCTAGACCGTTAGGTCTTGGGTTAGGCCGCAATCGCGAGTGCTTCGTTATCGTTAGCACTTGTGTGATGGGCCGTTGCGGTGGTCCCATTCCGAGCGAAAACAGCGCCTTTCAACACACGTCGATCCTGGTTCGGCCCCGTCAGCTGAGCCGCTCGGCCGGCACGCTTCACGCGTACTGGCCAACCGGCTCACCTGGTGGAGCCGCCGGGTACTGCCCCCGGGTCCGCTGCGTCTATTTCACGCCGCAGTTTATCGCCATAGCCGGGCGAACCCGGCACCGTCGGATATAGGCGCTTCGGGAAAATAGGAAAGAGGCGCGCTTTCGCCTTTTCGTTGCCGCATTGCCCTGATTATAGGGAATGCATGCTTACCCAGCGTTCCCGGTATGCACTTCGTGCCATGATCTTCCTTGCGGGCCAGCCGGCGGGCGGCACCCCCGTGCCGATGAACCGGATTGCGGAGGCCGCGAACGTGCCGCGCAAATTCCTCGAGCTGATCCTGGCCGATCTGCGCGAGGCGGGGTTCCTGCACAGCTTTCGCGGCAAGGCCGGGGGCTATTGCCTGGCGCGTCCGGTCCACCTGATCTCGCTCGGCGAAATCATCCGGGTGATCGAGGGGCCACTGGCGCTGGTCCCGTGTGTCAGCCGGACGGCCTATCGCCCGTGCAAGGACTGTCGCGACGAAGCGACCTGCGCGATCCGTCATGCCATGGCGCGCGTGCGCGACGAAACCGCGCGCATCCTCGACGGCACCAGCCTCGCCGACACGCTGGCGGAGGATCTCGCCGCGGCCTGACGCCTCAGGCGCCCGGCCGCTTCTTCAGCTCGTCGCGGATTTCGCGCAGCAGCACGACGTCTGCCGGATCGGCGGCGGGGGCCGCTTCCTCGGCCTTCTGGACCGCGGCGATCGCACGGTTGACGAAGCGGATCAGCAGGAACACCAGAAAGGCGAGGATCAGGAAGTTGATCACCACGCTCACGAACGCGCCATAGCCGAACAACGGGACACCCGCTTCCTTCAGCGCGGCATAATTGGTCGGCGACCCGGTGTAGCTTGCCGGGATCGGGCCGAGCCGGACAAAAAAGCCCGAAAAGTCGAGTCCGCCGAAGACCGCCCCGATGACCGGCAGGATCAGGTCGTCGGTCAGCGATTTGGTGATCGTCGCGAATGCGCCGCCGATGATGACGCCCACCGCCAGGTCGAGCACGTTGCCGCGCGCGATGAAGGTCCGAAATTCCTGCAACATGGCTCTAGCCTCCCTGCCGGGCCGTTGATGGCCCCGATTTTCCTTCGCGCGCAAATACTGGTCCGCTAGAAGGGCGATCGACAAGGGGTCGATGGAGGGTTTGATGCGATTTCGCGCGATGACGGTCCTGTTTGCAGCGGTGCTGCTGTCCGCCTGCGGCCTGAACAGCGTGCCCACCGCCGAGGAGAACGCCAAGGCGAAGTGGGGCGAGGTGGAGAACCAGTATCAGCGCCGCGCCGACCTGATCCCCAATCTGGTCGCGACGGTGAAGGGGTTCGCCGCGCAGGAGGAACGCGTCCTCACCCAGGTGACCGAGGCACGCTCGCGCGCCACGTCGATCAACATCACCACCGACGACCTGTCCGATCCGGCGACGTTCGAGCGGTTCAATGCCGCGCAGAACCAGCTGACCCAGGCGCTGGGCCAGCTGCGCACCGTGGTGGAGAATTATCCGCAGCTCACCTCGAACCAGAATTTCCTGGCGCTGCAGTCGCAGCTGGAGGGCACCGAGAACCGCATCACCATCGCCCGGCGCGATTATAACGAGGCGGTACAGGCCTATAACACGCGCATCCGCACCTTCCCCGACGCGATCGGTGCGCGGATCTTCTACGGCGCGAAGCCGCTGACTCCGTTCAAGGCGACAACGCCGGGAGCGGAAACCGCGCCGCCGGTCGACCGCCTTTTGAACAACGCCAACTGAGCGGCAAATGGGGTCCGGTCTATGACGCTGCGCCGGCTGGCCGCCGGACTTTGGCTGATGTTGCTGGTGGCGGTGATGCCGGCGGCGGCGCAGACCTTTCCGACGCTGACCGGTCGGGTGGTCGATGCGGCCAATTTGCTTGACGCCGACCAGAAGGCCCGGCTGAGCGCGCTGTCGGCCGAAATCGAGCAAGCCTCGTCGCGCCAGTTCGTGGTCGCGACCGTGCCCAGCCTTCAGGACTATCCGATCGAGGAATATGGCTACCGCCTCGGTCGCGCGTGGAAGATTGGCCAGGGCGAGGCGAACAACGGCATCATCCTGCTGATCGCGCCCAATGAGCGCAAGGTGCGGATCGAGGTCGGCTACGGCCTGGAGCCGATCATGACCGACGCGCTGGCCAGCGTCATCATCAATCAGACGATCCTGCCGCGCTTCAAGGCCGGCGACCTGCCCGGCGGTATCCTTGCGGGCGCGGAGGCGATCGGCGAACAGATGCGCCTGCCGCTCGAAGTCGCCGAGCAACGCGCGGTGCAGCAGACCGCACGGGCACAGTCGTCGCGCAAGCGCGATGGCATTCCCGTCGCGCTAATCTTCTGGGGTGTGGTGCTGATCTTCATCGTCCTGCCGATCCTGTTCGGCGGCCCGCGCGGACGGCGCTATCGCCGCGGCGGCGCGCCGGTGGTGATCTGGGGACCCGGCTGGGGCAGCGGATCGTCCTGGGGCGGCGGGTCGTCCCCTGGCGGATCGCCATGGAGCGGGGGATCGTCCTGGGGTGGCGGCGGGGGCTTTTCGGGCG
>NZ_LSKG01000112.1:0-9864 GCF_001557005.1 Sphingomonas sp. CCH15-F11
GGCGCGCGCCGCATGACCGAAGCGTTCGTATGCGACGCCGTGCGCACGCCGATCGGGCGTCTGAACGGCAGCCTTTCGACCATTCGCGCCGACGATCTGGCGGCCGTCCCGCTTGCGGCTTTGGCGGCGCGCAATCCTTCGATCGACTGGGCGCAAGGCGACGATGTTATCCTCGGTTGCGCCAACCAGGCGGGCGAGGATAATCGCAACGTCGCGCGAATGGCGCTGCTGTTGGCCGGACTGCCGGATGCTCTACCCGGAGCGACGGTCAACCGGCTTTGCGGGTCCGGGCTGAACGCAGTCGGCATTGCCGCGCAGGCGATCAGGTCGGGGGACGCCGAACTGATCGTCGCCGGTGGCGTCGAGAGCATGACGCGGGCTCCCTATGTTCTGGGCAAAGCGGCAGAGGCGTTCGATCGCGGGCAGCGTATCGAAGACACCACGATGGGCTGGCGTTTCGTCAATCCGGCGATGCGCGAGGCTTATGGTGTCGACACGATGCCGCAGACCGCCGAAAATGTAGCGGCGCAGTGGCAGGTCACGCGCGAACAGCAGGACGCATTCGCGCTTGCCAGCCAGCACAAGGCGGCAGCAGCCCAGGCCAACGGCCGCTTGGCAGCAGAAATCGTGCCGGTCACGATCCCGCGTCGTGGAACTGAGCCGATCGTTTTCTCCGCCGACGAACATCCGCGCGCGAGTAATCTCGAGGGGTTGGCCAAGCTGAGGCCGGTCGTTCGAGCCGACGGGACGGTGACCGCAGGGAATGCCTCAGGTCTGAATGATGGCGCCGCAGCGATGCTCATCAGTTCGAAGGCCGCCGCAAAGCGACACGGCCTCACGCCGCGCGCGCGCATTCTCGCAATGGCCTCGGCAGGTGTTGCGCCGCGGATCATGGGCGTCGGGCCGATCGAAGCGGCGAACAAGCTGCTCGCGCGCACCGGATTGTCGATGGCCGATCTCGACGTGATCGAACTGAACGAGGCTTTTGCGGCCCAAGCCATCGCCGTGCTTCGCGATCTCGGCGTCGCGTCCGACGATCCGCGCGTAAACCCGAATGGCGGCGCGATCGCTTTGGGTCATCCCCTCGGCATGTCGGGTGCCCGGATCGTGATGACAGCGGTCGAGGAATTGCACCGCACGAGAGGCCGCTATGCTCTGGCCTTCATGTGTATTGGCGTGGGGCAGGGCATCGGCCTTTTGCTGGAACGCGTGTGATGGAGCGCATGAGCCTGGGTGACGGCTGCACGCTCGCCTATCGTCTCGAGGGGGCGGTGGATGCTCCCGTCCTCGTTCTGTCCAACTCACTTGGCACCGACATGGGTATGTGGGCGCCCCAGCTTGATGCCCTCAAAGCGAAGTTTCTCGTGTTGCGCTATGACCAACGCGGGCATGGTGCGTCCGATGCGCCGAAAGGTGGCTACAGCATCGACCGGCTCGGTCGTGACGTGGTGGAACTGACTGAAGCGCTCGGCATCCAGCAGTTCCACTTCTGCGGCCTCTCGCTCGGGGGCATGGTCGGTCAATGGCTCGGCGTGCGTGAGAGCACACGGTTGGACCGATTGATCCTGGCAAATACCACTGCTTACATGGGACCACCCAGCGGGTGGGATGCCCGGATCGAAGCAGTGCTTAGGGATGGCATGGCACCGCTCGCCGATGCCTCGATCATGCGCTGGTTCACCCCTGACTTTGTCGCCTCGTCGCCTGAGGCGATCTCGCCGATTGTCACTATGCTGCGGCAGACAAGTCCTGTCGGCTATGCTGGATGCTGCGCTGCGATCCGCGACATGGATCAGCGGCGGACAGCGGCACTGGTAGAAGTACCGACGCTCGTCATTGGCGGCAGCGCGGATCCGGCAACTCCTCCTGAACATGCGCGTGCGCTGGCTACGACGATTTCAGGCGCAGCCTTGCGCATGGTCGATGCGGCTCATCTCTCGAATGTCGAGCAGCCGAGTGAATTCACGGCCGCGGTGCTCGATCACCTCACAGGCTGATTATCGGGCGCGCCGATCACGGACGAGCGCACAGAAGCCGGCGACCACGGGTGAACGGTTGTCGCGACGATACGCAAGGCTGAGCTGTGTCTGCGGTGCGTCGCCGAGGAATGGCCTATAGGCTACGCCGGTTAGCTGCGCCTCGGAGGCTGACTCGGGCACGATGGACACCCCCGCGCCAACCGACACGAGCGACAGTGCGGTCTGGATCTCAAGTGTCTCCTGCGCGATCGTCGGGGTGAATCCTTCGCGGCGACACAGCTCGAGAATGTGATCGGCAAAACTCGGACGCGGGTGTCGGGGATATATCACGAAAGGGCGCTGGGAGAGATCGCTCAATGCAATGTGGTTCTGCTGGGCGAGCATATCTTCCTCCGGTAGTGCGACTGCAAGCGGCTCGCGCTGCACGACCTCGCTGACGATTTCCGGATCACCAATCCCAGGTCTCGCGAAGGCAACGTCGATCGAGCGATTGATCAAAGCGATCCTCAGTTCCGCAGTATTCAAAGCGTGCAGCACCAGCTCCACGTCAGGATGCGCGGCGCGATAGCGGTTAAAGACACCCGGCAGGATGGAGTAGGTTGCTGAGCTGACGAAACCCACCTGAATAACGCCGACCGTTCCTTCCGACGCACGTTTTGCGACGCGCGCAGCATCAGCGACGCGCGCGAGAATGTCGCGCGCGCGTGGCAGCAACGCGTCGCCGGCGGCAGTCATCTCGATCGCGCTGCGGGTGCGGTCGAACAGCAAGGCACCTATTCCCGCTTCCAGATTCGCTATCTGGCGACTGAGCGCGGGCTGGGCGATGTGGAGACGTTCGGCGGCACGGCCGAAGTGCAACTCCTCCGCCACGGCGAGGAAGTAACGCAAGCGGCGCACGTCGATCCCCGGTGTGGTCGCGGCAAGCGGTTCGGTCGACGTCAGGTTGCGGGCCATACCTTTTATGTGCGTGACTCGTGCGGCGTGGGCAATACCGTTTCGGCATCAGGATGTGCCTATATTATATTTGCGGGTCATCGCTCGGTGGGACACTCTCCTGGGATCAAAGAGCCCCTCTAGGGGCCTGTTCGAGGAAGAGGTGTCATGGTGGAAGTGCAACACGCTCATAAAAAAAATGCAAACATCACGCCGGTCACCACGGCGCCAGGAAGGAAAAAAATGGCTGGTTTTATAGCAAGAAACGGTCTGTTGACAACAGCGTACCGGGATGCAGTCCAGAACGTACTGCAACAGATTGAACAGGCGGACATCCGCATGATCCGCTTGTCGTGGCCCGATCAGTACGGGTTGTTGCGCGGCAAAATGCTGTCGGTTGCCGCACTTAAGTCAGCGTTTTCAAGCGGATCTGAAGTCACGATGGCACCGTTCTTTTTCGATACGGCCAGCGCCATTGTATTCAACCCGTTTCAGGCCGGAGGTGGCTTTGGCGACTCGGAGCTGTCTGGCAGCCCTAGTGTCGTGATGGTCCCTGACCCGACCACGTTTCGCATTTTGCCGTGGGCCGATCGTACCGGCTGGATGCTGGCCGATTTGTACATGCGCAGCGGCAAACCGTTTGCATTGAGCCCGCGCGCAATTCTTAAAAAGGCCTTGCAAGAAGCCAGCGATATGGGCTGCGAATTTAAGGCCGGTCTTGAGGTTGAGTGGTACCTCACACGTATTGTTGATCCATGTCTTGAACCAGAAACGCTGGGTGGACCTGGCACACCAGCAGCACCTCCCAAGGTCATGCCGGTTGCCAAAGGTTATTCCTACTTGCTGGAAAACCACCTTGATGAGGTCGAACCGCTAATGTCCACTATCCGCGATCATGTTCTGGCTCTGGGCATGCCGCTGCGCAGTATCGAGGATGAATGGGCGCCAAGCCAGATGGAAACTACGTTTGATGTCATGAGCGGGATGAATGTGGCCGATACGATGGTGCTGTTCCGCAATGCAGTCAAGCAAATCTGCCGGCGCAACGGTTATTTGGCCAGTTTTATGTGTAAGCCAAAAATTGCCGGTTTTTATGCTTCTGGCTGGCATCTGCATCAATCTCTGAACGACAAAATAACAGGCACGAATCTGTTTGTTCCCACCGGGAACGATGCCTTGTCACCGACCGGCCTATCGTATGTGGCGGGTTTGCTTGAGCATGCCGGGCCAGCATCAAGTTTCACGACACCCACCATCAATGGTTATCGCCGTCGTCGCCCGTATTCACTGGCCCCTGATCGTATGACCTGGGGTATTGATAACCGTGCTGCCATGGCGCGAGTAATTTCCGCGCCCGGCGATAACGCCAGCCGTGTTGAAAACCGTGCCGGTGAACCCGCGGCCAATCCGTACCTGTACCTTGCATCACAAATTTTTGCCGGCCTTGATGGTATCCGGCGCCAGCTTGACCCCGGCCAACCCGTTGAATCGCCGTACGAGTCCAGTGTGAGCTCGTTGCCCGTAAACCTGTCGCAGGCACTTGACGCCCTTGAGTCTTCAAGCTTCTACCGCGAAGCCTTTGGTGACAAGTTCATCGATTATTGGCTGCATTTACGTCGTAGCGAATGGCAACGCTTTGTGGCCGCTGAAGGCGAGGTCGACATGCAGCAAGACGAGGTTACCGAATGGGAACACCGCGAATATTTTGAATTGATGTAAATGCGTAGCCGCAGCAGACACATCGCATAAGGACAGTTATGAAAAAGTTTGCATTGATATGGTGTTCCGACAACATGTTGCTGGAATATCGGGACTACATGCTGGGTCAATTATCTGACGGTACGGGGCAATGGGATGTCCTGTCTCCCGCCGACCCTAACTTTGCTGAGCAGGTAAAGGATTATGACGGTTATGTCATCAGCGGCAGTGAAAAATCGGTAGTAGATGACCTTGATGCCCCATTGACTCAACGCCTGTTTGCCTTCATTCGTGACGTCCGCGCAACTTCTGCTGCACCGGTCGTGGGTATCTGTTTCGGAGCCCAGGCTCTGGCGGCGGCACTAGATGGCCGGGTCGGGCGTAACGAAAGCGGTCAGTTTCGTCTAGGAGTGGAATCTCTGAAGTGGTTGTCGCCTTCGATCACGCAACAATGGCCCGAAATTACAGACGACATCACGCTGGTTCAAAGTCATGGTGAATGCGTTCTGAAACTGCCACCAGACAGTGTGCTTCTGGCGTCATCACCGTCAGCTGCTCACGAGATTTTTCTGGCCGAAAACCGGTTTCTGGCCATTCAGGGACACCCGGAATCAGATGCGTCATGGCTACGCAAAATGTTCATGCCGTTTCACCGGGATGCGTTTGACCAAACCCAATGGGAAGCCATCGAGCACGAGTCAACACAGCCGGTGAACCGGGAGGGCATTTTGGCGCTGATCCGGCGCCTGTTGAAAGACGGTCACCTATGAGCTGACACGTCATTTATTTAGGGAAAAAATTATGAGTACCACTGCTATAAGGCCGGGCTCAAACGCCCTGGCGTTAGATGAACTCGTCCAGCAAGATCGCGTTCATCGACGGGTTTACACCGACCCCGATATTTTTGCGCTGGAAATGGATCGAGTCTTTGCCGCGAACTGGGTATATTTGCTGCACCTAAGCGAAATCCCGGGCATAGACGATTTCAAGCAAGTATGGATAGGCACACGTAATTTCGTCGTCAGCCGTAAAGGGGACAACAAAGTTACCGTATTTGCGAATCGTTGCTCACATCGTGCAGCAACGGTGTGCCGTGAACCCGGTGGGACAGCCTCTACGTTTACATGTCCGTATCACGGCTGGAAGTACGACAGTCGTGGACAGCTGTTTGGTGTACCTGGAAAAACTGCCTACGGAAAGACCTTCAAAGCACGTGATATGCATTTGGCCCGTCCAGCGCAAGTGGCAATTTATAAAGGGCTGGTGTTTGCGACACTGAATGACAAGGCACCCGGACTGGAAGAACACCTCGGCCATGCCAAACGGTTTATTGATGACTGGTTGAACCACCAAGGGGGGCACGAAAACCTGTGCGTTGCCGGTGCGCAGCGCTTCAAACTCAAATGCAACTGGAAAGTGGTTTACGACAATGCAGGTGACGGCTATCACGTGCCGTTTTCACACCAGTCGTTGCTGAAAATGACCAATGATCGCTATGGCGGTGGCGACATGTCGTACTTTGCCGACGCTGATCGTTCAAACATGAAGCTGTATGACTTGGGTAACGGCCACACGCTGATTGACCAGCGCCCCGACATGCATAACGACTCAGCCTGGAACCAGCAGCGGCCGCAGCCCGGTCGCGAAGCCTTCGAGGCTCATGTTCGAAATACGAACAAACCGGAAATAGTCAGCGCAGTGCTAGACAGTGCTGTCGGAGCGGGTATGAACCTGAACATTTTCCCCAACCTTTTGTTTATTGGTAACCAGATCCAAGTTTTACAACCAGTTTCAGCCAATGACGTCCTGGTGCACTGGTATGCCACACAACGTGCCGATGCTGATGATGACATGCAGTCGATGCGCATGCGGACACAAGAAGACTTTCCCATTATGGGCGAAATGGATGACGCCAGTAATTTTGAAGAGTGTCAGCGCGGTATGGAAACCAGTCCGGATGACGAATGGATTGATATCAGCCGGCATTTTGAAACCGGCAAAGATGAAGAAGAAGCACCGGGTCTTATCGCTAATCCGGTCACATCCGAGCTGCATATGCGGGCCTATTTCAACAAATGGCGGGCACTGATGTCGGTACAACCCATTTTGAACGTTGAGAAAACAAAACTATGATTCAGGAGGCACGCATGAAATATGAACCCGATTCAAGCTATGTGAACCAGCGCTTTTATGATTGGCTGGTTGAGTTATCGACTGATTTTCGGCATAGCACTGACCGATGCACAGCGCCTGTAGATATCGACACCGAACGCGCCATCATGCACCTTGTCAGCCGGGAATGCAGGCTGCTGGATGACCAGCACTTTGATCGCTGGCTTACGCTCTACGATGACCACTGTGCGTACTGGATACCGGCTGAACGCGATGCCGCTGACCCGCGCAAGAAGGTGACCCTTGAATTTCACGACCGCCGTCGCCTGATTGACCGGGTAGCCCGGCTGGGAACCGGGCTGGCATATTCACAGTGGCCCGTTTCACGAACCTCCCGTATTTGCGGGGCTCTGGAAATCTGGCCAGCACCAGGTCAGACCGACGAATGGCGTGTGAGATGTAACTTCATGATGGCAGAACATCAGACTGACCATTTGCGTACTCTTGCCGGATGGTACGGCTTTGCCTTGCGACGCTATCAAAACGATTGGAAGATCGTCGTGAAGCAGGTGAATTTGCTCAATTGTGATGCGCCTCAGGGCAATAACTCCTTTTTCCTGTAGTCAGGTTGCGAAGATTTTTCCTGTAGTCAGGTTGCGAAGATGATAGAAGCACACACCCTGAATGTTGTCCGCATCACCCCCCAGGGAACCGATGCTGTTTTGCTGAGCCTGAAGCCTAATGCGGCTGAAATAGGCACTTTTGGTTTTCAGCCCGGTCAGTACCTGACGCTGGAAGGTGGTCCTCAAGATACACCACAATGGCGTTGTTACTCCATTACCAATGGGTCTCGCAACGACGGGGGAATCGATGTACTGGTTCGCCGTGTTCCTGGTGGGCTAGTGTCAAACTGGGTTTGCGACACTTTGCGTGCTGGCGATTCCATCAGGGCGATGCCGCCTGCCGGGCGGTTTTTACTTCGAGAACCGCAACAGCTCGTTCAGTTGTTTGCAGGGGGTAGCGGCATTGCGCCGATTGTTTCCCTTGCCCGCCAGGCGCTTGAGCGCAGCCAGGTCCGGGTAACCTTGTTTTACGCGAATCGCAATCGTGCAACAGTAATGCTTCTGGACGCACTAAACGAACTATTGGCGCATTATGCTAACCGCTTCAATGTGCAGTACTGGTTCGACGAAGAGACAGGGCTGCCTGATGCAGAAACGTTCCGCCCAATGTTGGCCGCGCATGGTGACGCCTATATTTGCGGTCCAGAACCGTTTATGCAGGCCATAGTTGCCGCTGCAAAGGGGTTTGGGGTTCCTGAAACACGCATCCACCTTGAAAGTTTTGCCGCCAATGATGAGCAGGGCGACAGTACCGATTCTGACAAACAGGCGACGCTTGAAGTTACTATTGCCGGAGCTACACATGAAGTGATCGTCACAGGTAATGAAACCTTGCTGGCGGCGATGCTGAAGGCTGGTTTGCCTGTGCCGTACGCCTGCCGGGTGGGTGAGTGCGCATCGTGCATGTGCCGACTGGTAGAGGGCAACGTTGAACGGCTTGAGAACGAGGTACTGGACGAAGATGATGAAGACGATGGCTGGATTCTTGCTTGCCGGTCGCGTGCGCGCACTGAAAAAATTGTCATACGGTTTCCGTAGGCAGTCTTTTCGGCAAGGTTAACCACAATGCCGACAAAACACTCAAGTACCAGAAAGATCGGACCAGATGCCGCCGTACCCTGGGATTTAGTGCGCACTTTTCTGGCGCTTGAACGCCATCGAGACTACGCCGTTGCTGCCGAAATGGAAGGGATTGACCATTCAACGCTTCGGCGCCGGATTCAAGCCCTGGAGCAGCAGCTGGGCCGCACGGTTTTTATTCGTACCCAAAGGGGCTGGGAAGTTTCTGCCGACTTACAAAAACTGGTTGACGCTGCACAGGACATGGCAGAAGCGGCCAAGCGGTTTTCCCTTGCAGTTCAGGACGATGCGGGAGTGGCTCTGTTGCAAAAATCGTGAAGCTTGAGCATGCTTGGCGGAGATTGGACGGACGGAACGATGACGGATTTCAAGTGGCGCCATTTCCAGGGTGATGTGATCCTGTGGGCGGTGCGCTGGTATTGTCGCTATCCGATCAGCTATCGCGACCTTGAGGAAATGCTGGCGGAACGCGGCATTTCGGTCGACCATACGACGATCTATCGCTGGGTCCAGTGCTACGCCCCGGAGATGGAGAAGCGGCTGCGCTGGTTCTGGCGGCGTGGCTTTGATCCGAGCTGGCGCCTGGATGAAACCTACGTCAAGGTGCGGGGCAAGTGGACCTACCTGTACCGGGCAGTCGACAAGCGGGGCGACACGATCGATTTCTACCTGTCGCCGACCCGCAGCGCCAAGGCAGCGAAGCGGTTCCTGGGCAAGGCCCTGCGAGGCCTGAAGCACTGGGAAAAGCCTGCCACGCTCAATACCGACAAAGCGCCGAGCTATGGTGCAGCGATCACCGAATTGAAGCGCGAAGGAAAGCTGGACCGGGAGACGGCCCACCGGCAGGTGAAGTATCTCAATAACGTGATCGAGGCCGATCACGGAAAGCTCAAGATACTGATCAAGCCGGTGCGCGGTTTCAAATCGATCCCCACGGCCTATGCCACGATCAAGGGATTCGAAGTCATGCGAGCCCTGCGCAAAGGACAGGCTCGCCCCTGGTGCCTGCAGCCCGGCATCAGGGGCGAGGTGCGCCTTGTGGAGAGAGCTTTTGGCATTGGGCCCTCGGCGCTGACGGAGGCCATGGGCATGCTCAACCACCATTTCGCAGCAGCCGCCTGATCGGCGCAGAGCGACAGCCTACCTCTGACTGCCGCCAATCTTTGCAACAGAGCCGACATTGGGATTGGCGATGATCTTCGCGCCGTTCTCACGGGCGATGCGCGTGTGATCCTCGATCCGCTCCGCCTCTAGCCCCTGCTCCGGTCGCCGCGATGCAGCGGGGCCGATCTTGTGCTGCGGCTCCAGCTCGATCCCCTGCGCCTCGTAAGAGCGATGGTCGATCCGGCCCTCAAGCCCGAGCTCGGCCATGCGCTCGTTGACGTGCGCGCTCCACGCCTCGCGCCAGTCCTTCAACAGCTCGGTCGAGTTCCAGTCGC
>NZ_LSKG01000113.1:0-7584 GCF_001557005.1 Sphingomonas sp. CCH15-F11
GCGCGACACGGCAGGTGCAGGCGCGGGTGCGGGGGCATCGATCGCCGCGGTTTCGGGCGCCGCACTTTCATGCGGCGTGGCGGGTGCGGCGGGACGGGATGCTGCCGCGATCGCCGGGCTGGCGGTAGGGACCGGGTCAGTTCGTCCGGCGGCCGGGCGCGCGTCGGCGGGTACGGCCGGTGCGGCGGCCGGCAGCGACGGCGCGGCGGCTTCGTCCGCTGATCCCGGCGTGTCGAGTTGGCTCGGCAGGGGGAGGGAGGGTGCGGCGCTGTCGGGTAAGGCCAAGACGCTCGATGCGCCGGCCTCTGGCAGCG
The DNA here is from genome assembly GCF_001557005.1 of Sphingomonas sp. CCH15-F11. Classification (NCBI taxonomy): domain Bacteria; kingdom Pseudomonadati; phylum Pseudomonadota; class Alphaproteobacteria; order Sphingomonadales; family Sphingomonadaceae; genus Sphingomonas; species Sphingomonas sp. CCH15-F11. The sequence continues at coordinate 315 of NZ_LSKG01000113.1, forward strand.
CGGGCGTGGCGGGGGACAGCGGCGTCAATGCCGTCGTCGTCAGCCGCGCGACCGGGGCGGACACCGCGGGCGCGATCGTCGGGGCAGTCGGGGCTGGCGTGATGACGGGCGTCGCCATGACCGGCAACGGCACGGGGGCAGCCAGTGGCGGCGGCGCGTCCAGCTGGAGCAGGTCGGCCAGCATCGTGTCGAGCATCTCGTCGGTTAGGTCGTCGGCCGGCAAATCATTGCCGGGGGCGGCACTTTCTTGCCGGGTCGCCGCGGCCGCGGCGTCGGCGGGCGGCTGCGCGAGCAGCGCCAGCGCATCGACGAAACGATCGGACGAATCGCCGCCGATCGCCGGTGGCCGCGCAGGATTTGCGGCACCGGTGGGTGGCAGCGTGATCGTCAATGGGTCGATCATGGGCGGTCCTTGTGCAGGCTCGTGACGAGTCCTTGTACCGGACAGCAATTACCGTGCCGTTTTCATCCGGGGCGTGGCCGGCAATTTTTCGAGCGCGCGACGTTCGCGGATCCCCTCCGCAATCCGTGCCTGTTCGATCAGCTTTTCGATCGCGCTCTGGTCGCGCTTGGCCTCAAGCGTCGCCGAACGGGCCAACTGGAGCGCGTGCTCCGCCCCCGCCAGGCGATGGTCGGCGGCTTCATGCGCGACGTGCAGCCGCGCGCGCAACGTCGCCGCCGCCTGCAGCCCGATCGCCGGGGCAGGCGCGGGGGCGACGGTGGGGGCGACATCGGCGGCGAGCCCGGCAATGCGCTGGCGCAGCATCGATTCCTGCGCGACGCGTTCCGCCGCGCGCCCTTCGTCCGCGCGGACCAGACCGAGCTGAAGCGTGCGGACGTGCAGCAGCCGCTGGAGCTTGCGCGCGTGGCGTTCAGCCATCGCCGAACACGCCGATCAGTTCGGCGACCGCCTGGTCGAGTGGCACCACCGCGTCGGCATCCTGGCGGATATAGTCGAGCACCGCGGGCTGATAGGCGATCGCGGTGTCGATCGTGGGATCGGTACCGGCGCGATAGGCGCCCATCAGCACCAGATCGCGATTCTCCTCATAGGTCGCGAGATGCCGGCGCAGCACGCGCGCGGCATGGACATGTTCGCGCCCCACGATGTCGGTCATCACGCGGCTGACCGACGGGCCGAGGTCGATGGCGGGGTAGACGCCGCGTTCGGCGAGCTGGCGGCTGAGCACGATATGCCCGTCGAGGATCGACCGCGCCGAATCGACCACGGGGTCGTTGCCGTCGTCGCCGTCGGCCAGCACGGTGTAGATGGCGGTGATCGACCCGCCCGAGGTGACACAGGTGCCCGCGCGTTCGATCAGTCCGGGGAGCATCGCGATCGCCGACGGCGGATAGCCGCGCGCCGATGCCGGCTCGCCCAGCGCCAGCCCGATCTCGCGCCCGGCATGCGCGACGCGGGTCAGGCTGTCCATGATCAGCAGGACGTTCTTGCCCTGATCGCGAAACGCCTCGGCAATGGCGGTGGCGCGCAGCGCGCCGCGGATGCGCAGCACCGGCGAATGATTGGCGGGCACGGCGACCACGACCGATCGCGCCCGCGCCTCGCCCGAAACCTTGGTTTCCAGGAAGTCGGCGACTTCGCGGCTGCGCTCGCCGATCAGGCCGACGACGACGACATCCGCCTGTGCTGCGCGCACGATCATGCCGAGCAGCACCGACTTGCCGACGCCCGAGCCCGCCATGATGCCGACGCGCTGGCCCTGGCCGATGGTGAGCAGCCCGTTGATCGCGCGCACCCCGACATCCATCGGCTGGCGCACGCGGCCGCGGTCGAGCGGACCCTGCAGCTTGCCGGCGAGCGGCCATCGCCGGGCGCCGCGAATCGGGCCCAAGCCGTCGATCGGCTTGCCCGCGCCATCGACCACCCGGCCGAGCAGCGCATCGCCGACTTCGGCTTCACCCGGTGCGCCGACCGCACGGACGGGTGCGTTGGGTAGCAGCGGCGCGGGGCCGCCCAGATTCATCAGCAGCGTATGGCCGCCGCGAAAACCGATGACCTCCGCCTCGACCTGATGGGCGCGATCGGCACCGATCCGGCAGACGGTGCCGACCGGCAGCGACAGGCCGACCGCCTCCATCAGCAACCCGTCATAGGATGCCAGGCGGCCCGACGCGCGCGGGCGCGGCGTAAAGTCGCCCTGCGCCAGCGTTTCCAGATAGTCTTCGGCGAAGCGGTTCAGCATCCGGGCAACGCGGCGCGATCCAGCGCCTCGGTCAACTGCTCGAGCCACAGCGTGGGCCCGTCCTCGACCACCGTCGCGGGCGATTCGATGACGAACGCGCCCCGGCCGATCGCGGCGTCGGCGACTGCGGACAGCCCCGGCGGCAGCGCATCGCGGACCAGCGCGATGTCGGACGGGTGCAGTCGGACGCTGGCGCGCTCGGTTCCTTCCGCGATCAGCTCGACCGCCGACGCGATGCGCTGTTGCAGCAGTTCGGCGGAAATCCCGGTTTCGCCGACGAGGCGCGCGACCAGCGTCAGCACGGTATGGCGCAGCCGCTCGGCCAGGGCATTGCGATCGATATGGCCGCTCATGCGCAGCGCATCGGCAAGGCCGCTGAGCAGCTGCTCGTCGCGTGCGCGCGCGGCCGCCGCATCCGCCATCGCCGCCGCCATGCCGTCGGCAAAGCCCGACGCGCGCGCCTGGGCGATTGGATCGACAAAGGCGGCGGGCGGTGCGTCGGCGTGCACATCCGCCATCGTGTCGAACGGATCCCACCCCTCGGTCGGATTGCGATCGCGGTCGGCGGGGCTGAAATGGCGCGGACCCGGTGTTTCGGGCGTGAAGTGGCGCGGTGCCGCGGTGCGCGGCGCAGCGTCGCGCGGCTTGATCTCGCCCGGCATGAAGCCGGGCGGCGGCGCAAAGGCGGCGCTGAGGATTTCGGGCGACACGCTGGCATGGCGGCTGGCGAAGCCGGGGGCGAAATCAGACATAGTCGTCCTCCCCGCCGCCCATCATGATGACCCCGTCCTTGGCCAGCGCGCGCGCGATCGCGATGATCGCCTTCTGCGCGTCGAGCACCTCGGACAGGCGCATCGGCCCGCGTTCCTCCAGCTCGTCGCGGATGCCGTCGGCCGCGCGCGACGACATGCAGCCCAGGAAGCGCGCGCGGACATTTTCGTCGACGCCCTTGAGCGCGGGGACGAGCAGGCTCGCCTCGACATTGCGGATCAGCGTGCCCAGGTTGCGGTCGTCGAGTTCGAGCAGGTTGTCGAACACGAACATCGCTTCCTCGATCTGGCGGGCGACTTCGCGGTCGATCTTGGCCAGCTTGGGCATGACGCGGACTTCGGTGGTCTTGCGCGCGCTCGACAGGATCTTGGCGGCGTCGCGGGTGCCGCCCAGCTGCAGGCCGGCGGGGCTCTGTGCCCGGCCCGACGCGCGCGACAGCACGCCCTTCAGCGTCTCGATCGCTTCGGGCGTGATCGGCCCCAGTCGCGCGATGCGGTGCAAAATCTGGGGCTGCACCGCTTCGGGCAGCGTTTCCAGCACCTGCGCACCGACGGCGGGGTCGAGATTGGCGATCAGTACCGCCGCGATCTGGGGATGCTCCTCCTCGATCAGCCCGGCGATCTCGGCGGGGTCGAGCCAGTCGAGCAGCTCGATCGCGCATTGCGCCGACGGCGGCATGATCCGCGACAGCACGCTTTCGGCCTTTTCCTGGCCCAGCGCGCGGGTCATCATCGTCTCGATCTTGGGGCGGGGGTCGAAGCCGACATCGGTGCGTTCGCGCGCCTTTTCGACGAAATCGTCGAGTACGCCGACCACTTCCTCCTCCGACACGTCGGCAACGGCGAACATCGCCTTGCCGAGCTGGCGGACCTCGTCGGGCTCCAGCTTCTGCAGGATGGCGGCGGCTTCCTCCTCGCCGACCAGCATCATCAGCACCGCGGCGCGTTCGACGCCGCTATAGATACGCGCGGGCGCAATCATGCCCTCTACTCCGCCTTGATCATGTCGCGTACGGCCAGTGCCGCGCGCGCGGGATTGTCCCGGGTAAAGCCGCGGACCAGCCCGACGCGCTCATCATAGCTGCGCGCATTGTCGAGCATCTCGATGCTGATCGGCGGCGGGCCCTGGCGTTCGGGCTGTGCGCCGGTGCCCGACGCATCGTCGCCCGTCATCGCCAGCGCGGGCCGATCGGTCGGTCCGCCATCGCCGGCCTGGGCCGCGGCGGCGGCTTCCTTCTTGCCGCGCGTCATCGAGCGGACCAGCGGCCGGACGCCCATGAACAGGACGAGCAGGGCGATGATCAGCGCGGTCGCATTGCGCGCCGCCATCGGCACCCACGGTGCTTCGTACCATGCCGCCTCGACCGGGTCGGTCACCTCGGCCGAAAACTTGCGGCTGATGACGGTGACCTGGTCGTTGCGGGTCGGGTCGAAACCGACCGCGGCGCGGACGAGCTGGGTGATCTGCTGGATTTCGGCCGGGCTGCGCGGTTTGCCGCCATCGGGCTCGCGCAGCAGCACCGCCACCGAAAGCCGCTTGATCTGGCCCGGCGCCGTGCGGGTGACCGAAACTTCCTTGCCCAGGTCATAGCTGCGGGCATAGCTCTCGCTCGCCTTGACCGCGGGGTTGGCCGGAGCCGCGCCCACCTGGCCCGCGGTGCCGTTGGCCGCGGCGGCGACCGCCGGGTCGACGGGCGGCTGGCCGGGGGCCGGCTGACCGGCGGCGGGGGGCTGGTTCGGACGATCGAGCGTGCTCGGCGCCGGCGCCGAATTGGACAGCGCGCCGGGAATTCCTTCGGGCACCACGGTCCCGTCTGGGGTCGTCCAGTTGCCCTGTTCGGCGCGCAGCGCGCCCTGACGATCATACACTTCCTTGGTCGCCTGATTCTCGTCCAGGTCGACTTCGGCCTGGATTTCGGCGGAGAAATTGTTGGGGCCGACGAGCGGGGTCAGCAGCTTGGTCAGCTGCGCGCGGAACTTGTCCTCGACGCGGCGCTGGAAATCGATGCGCTTGTCGCTCATCGCCCCGGGGCCGTCGCCCGAGCCGGGCTGGCTCAGCAGCGCGCCCATCTGGTCGACGATCGTCACCGCTTCGGCCTTCATGCCCGGCACCGACGAGGCGACAAGGTTGATGATCGACTTGACCTGTGCCTCGGTCAGCGTGCGGCCCTGGTTGAGGCGCACGATCACCGATGCCGACGGGGCGGCATTGTCGCGGATGAAGACCGAGCTTTCGGGCATGGCGAGGTGCACGCGCGCCTCGACCACGGCATCGATTTCCTGGATCGAGCGGGCAAGTTCGGTCTCGCGCGCCTGGCGCAGCCGTTCGCCCTCGACGGCGCGGCTGACGCCCATCGGCAGCTGATCGAGAATGGCATAGCCGCCCGGCGCGGCCTTGGGCAGATCCTGCGCGGCGAGCAGCATCCGCGCCTTGTGATAGGAATCCTCCGGCACGGTCAGCGACCCGGCCTGATCGAAGCTGGGCGTGATGCCGCCCGATTTCAGCGCCTCGCTGACCGCGGCCTTGTCGGCATCGGTCAGGCTGGGGAACAGCACGCGCTGCGGCGGGGTGGCGAGCAGCATCCAGGCGAGCGCCGCCGCGCCGACAAGGCCCAGCACCATCAGGACGGGCAGGCTGCGCTTGACCGCAGGCTGGCTGACCAGCGTGTTGAGCTGCTTCAGCGGATTGGCGAAGCGTTCGGCGACCGGCAGCGCGGCGGGCGCGGAAAGGGCGGGTGTGAGTGCGTTTTCCATGGGATCAGACCGGCATGCTCATGATGTCCTTGTACGCGCTCAACAGCTTGTTCCGGACCTGGAGGGTGGCTTCGAACCCGACCGAGGCCTGCTGGCGGGCCATCATCACCTTGGCGATGTCGACCGTTTCGCCGCGTTCATAGGCGGCGGAGAGTTCCCCCGCCTGGGCCTGCGCCGCGTTGACGCCCTTGAGCGCGCTCGCCATCGCATCGGTGAAGCTGCTGACGCCCGACGACGGCGCGCCGACCGGCGCGTTCGCCGGCGCGGGCGCGCTGCTGGCGCGTTGAAGCGCCGTGTTGCGTTCCAGGATCTCGGCGCGCAGCGCCATGATCCGGTCGATGCTCATCGCACCGCCGACACCGCCGATGCTCATGCCGAACGTGCCTCTTCATGGGGAATGGTGTCGATCAGGTCGCCCTGTTCGCGCGCCTTGGCGAGGCGGTAGCGCAGCGTGCGCTCCGAAATGCCCAGGCGGCGCGCGGTCTCGATCCGGCTGCCGCCGCACGCGGCCAGCGTGTCGCGGATTGCCTGAAACTCGGACATCTGGACGATGTTGCTCAGCTTCTCGCCGGTGGCGGTGCGCGGACGCAGCGGGGTGACATTGTCGGTGCGCAGCGCGACGGGCGCCGGCTTGCGGTCGAACACGATGTCGCGCGCCTCGATCGCGTCGCCGGCGAGCAGCAACGCACGCTGGATGACATTTTCGAGCTCGCGGGCGTTGCCCGGCCAGTCGTGCGCGAGCAGCAGCTGCTGTGCCTCCGCCGAAATCCACGGCAGCTTCGCGCGGTTGCCGGCGTGACGCACCGTCATCGCGGCGGCGAGCGCCAGAATGTCGGCGGGGCGATCGACCAGCGGCAGCGTGTTGAGCGGGAAGACGCTCAGCCGGTAATAAAGGTCGGCGCGGAAGCGGCCGGCCTCGACTTCGGTTTGCAGGTCGCGATTGGCGCAGGCGATGACGCGGACATCGACCGGCTCGGCGGCCGTCGCGCCGATCGGCACCACTTCGCGTTCCTGCAGCACGCGCAGCAGCTTCGCCTGCAGCGACAGCGGCATTTCCGCGATTTCGTCGAGCAGGATCGTGCCGCCATTGGCCGCGCGAAAGAAACCTTCTCCGCCCGATGACGCGCCGGTAAACGAACCCTTTTGGTGACCGAACAGCATCGCTTCGAGCATTGTCTCGGGCAGGGCGGCGCAGTTGATCGCGACGAACGGCCCTTCTGCGCGCGGCGAGCCCAGATGGATCGTGCGCGACAGCACTTCCTTGCCGGTGCCGGTCGGGCCGTTGATCAGGACGGTGATGTCGGCGGCGGCGACGCGTTCGGCGAGCGCGAACATCGCCAGGCTTTCGGGATCGGCGGCGACGGGCGCGTGCGGGCCGCGCAGCATCGCGATCGCCATGGCCTGACCGATGGTCGCTTCGTCGGCGGTATAGCTGAGCCGCGCCGGATTGCCGTCGGCAAAGGGGATCGCAAGCACCGGGCCGTCGTCGAGGATCAACGTCCGCGCGGCCGGGACCAGGCGACCTGTTCCTGGTCATGGCGG
>NZ_LSKG01000114.1:0-16212 GCF_001557005.1 Sphingomonas sp. CCH15-F11
GGGTAGGGGTGTCGCTCAAAACCCCTCTCCCCCTGTGGGAGAGGGTTGCGCAGACTTGGCAGCTCGCTGCCTAGTCGAAGCTGGGTGAGGGGGGTGCGACGGTAGAACCCGCGCGACCCCCTCTCCAACTCCGCCTAGCGCGCCAGCGCGCAAGGCTGCGTATCCTCCCCCCACGGGGGGGAGGGATATGGTCTCAATGCCCACGCGGCGTCTCCATGATCTCGGTCAGCACGCCGCCCATGTCCCTGGGGTGGACGAAGAAAATGAGCGTGCCATGCGCGCCGATCCGCGGCTCGCCCAGCACCCGCGCGCCCTTGGCCTCGAACCACGCCTTGGCTTCGTGAATGTCGGGCACTTCATAGCACAGATGATGCTGCCCCCCGGCGGGGTTCTTGGCGAGAAACCGGTGGATCGGCGAGTCCGCGCCGAGCGGCTCGATCAGCTCGATCTGGGTGTTCGGGGTATCGACAAAACACACCTTCACTCCCTGCGCCGGAAGGTCGAACGGTTCATGGATGCGCGTCGCGCCCATCACGTTGCGGTAGAAGGCGATGCTGTCCGCGATCGACGGCGTCGCAACGCCGATATGGTTGAGGCGGCCGAGGATCATGGCACTTTCCTACGAACCCAACCTAAATCAGGCATGGCAGAGCCTAGGTACTGCGCAGCACCATTCCCAACTCGAATGCGCGTGAGACTTGCGAGATTGAGATGAATTGAAAGGAGCGGCCCTCCTTGGCTTAACCCTCCAGACATGTTTTCGTTTACAGCTTGCCGTATGTCAGGGTGTCCCGCCACGGATAAAAATGCTTGAAATGGTGATTCAATCAACCATACGATTTGATTAGAATTGTTAATCTGCGCCGATATCAAATCGGATTTTGTAATATCTCGCATACGTAAATGCGAATCCATATCTGCTTCGTAAAAGCTTATGTGGAGAGTAGTATTTTCAAGCCAATAATATGAATTATCGTTGGTGGCTAGTTGTATGAAAACTGATTCAAAGGTCGCTATCAGGCCGTACTTGTCCGAATAGAAGCGTTTTAGAGGTTGAGCTGTGATTGAGCAAGAGTCAGCACCCATAGATTAACTCCATCAAAGCTTACGCAAAACGCTAAAGCGGTATATTATCATGCTTCTTCCACGGGTTCTCCAGCTGCTTACCCCGCAGCTTGCGTAGCCCCAGCGCGATGCGCCGCCGGGTCGAGTGCGGCATGATCACTTCGTCCACGAACCCCTTGCTCGCTGCGACGAACGGGTTGGCGAAGCGGGCTTCATATTCTGCCGTCCGCTCGGCGATTTCCTCCGGTGTCCGTCCGCGGAAGATGATCTCGACCGCGCCTTTCGCGCCCATCACCGCGATCTCGGCGGTGGGCCACGCGTAGTTCAAATCGCCGCGCAGGTGCTTCGACGCCATCACGTCATAAGCGCCGCCATAGGCCTTGCGGGTGATGACGGTGATTTTGGGCACCGTCGCCTCCGCATAGGCGAACAAGAGCTTCGCGCCGTGCTTGATGATCCCCGAATGCTCCTGCCCCACGCCGGGGAGAAAGCCGGGGACGTCGACGAAGGTGACGATCGGAATGTCGAACGCGTCGCAGAAACGCACGAAGCGTGCGGCTTTCTTGGACGAATTGATGTCGAGCACGCCGGCCAGCACCATCGGCTGGTTGGCGACGATGCCCACTGTCCGCCCCTCGATCCGGCCGAAGCCGATGATGATGTTGCCGGCGTGGGCGGGCTGCAGCTCGAAGAAATCGCCTTCGTCGACCGTCTTGGCGATCAGTTCGTGCATGTCATAGGGCTGGTTGGCGCTCGGCGGGATCAGCGTGTCGAGGCTATCCTCGATGCGGTCCCACGGGTCGTCGCATGGCCGCTCGGGCACATCCTCGCGGTTCGACGACGGCAGAAAATCGAAAAAGTCGCGCGCGGCCAGCAGCGCCTCGACGTCGTTGTCGAAGGCGAGGTCGGCGACGGACGATTTGGTGGTGTGCGTGACCGCGCCACCCAGCTCCTCCTGCGTCACCACTTCGTTGGTCACGGTCTTTACGACATCGGGGCCGGTGACGAACATATAGGACGAATCCTTCACCATGAAGATGAAGTCGGTCATCGCCGGCGAATAGACCGCGCCGCCCGCGCACGGCCCCATGATGAGGCTGAGTTGCGGCACGACGCCGCTGGCCAGTACGTTGCGCTGGAACACCTCGGCATAGCCGCCCAGGCTCGCCACACCCTCCTGGATGCGCGCGCCGCCCGAATCATTGAGGCCGATGACCGGCGCGCCGACCTTCATCGCCATGTCCATGATCTTGCAGATCTTCTGCGCATGGCGTTCGGACAGCGAGCCGCCGAACACGGTGAAGTCCTGGCTGAACACGAACACCAGCCGACCGTTGATCGTGCCCGATCCGGTGACCACGCCGTCGCCGGGGATGACCTGATCCTGCATGCCGAAATCGGTGCAGTTATGCTCGACATACATGTCGAGTTCCTCGAAGCTGCCGGGATCGAGCAGCACGTCGAGCCGTTCGCGCGCGGTCAGCTTGCCCTTGGCGTGCTGGGCGTCGATGCGCTTCTGGCCGCCCCCCAAACGCGCGGCGGCGCGGCGACGCTCCAATTCGGCGATGGTCGATGACAAAGGGCATCCCTCCACATTTTGCGGCGCTTAGTTCCAGCGACCCGGCGCGGATGCAAGCGCGAATGTGACCGCGCATGTCGCGCAGGGCAGGATATGATTGGTCGGGACGACAGGATTCGAACCTGCGACCCCCACACCCCCAGTGTGATGCGCTACCAGGCTGCGCTACGTCCCGACCGAGCCGGCGCCATTACGCCGATGGCGGCGGGCTGGCAAGCCGGAAACCGGCCGCGCGGTTCGCGGGCGCGGCGACGGGCCGCGATGGTTGCGCAGGCGGCGGCGAGGTGGTAGCGCGCGCCGCTTGATGGAGGCGACGACCGCGCCTCCGCTCCATCCGGATTTTGGCAACCCATGTTCGTAACGCCTGCTTTCGCTCAATCCGCCGCAGCCGCCGGCCCGGCCGGCCCGCTGGGCGGCATCCTGCAGATCGCGCCGCTGATCCTGATCTTCGTCGCATTCTATTTCCTGATGATCCGGCCGCAGCAGCGCCGGGTGAAGCAGCTTCAGGCGTCGATCGCCGCGGTCAAGAAGAACGACCAGGTCGTGACCGCCGGCGGGCTGGTCGGCAAGGTGACCAAGGTCGAGGATAGCTTTGTCGAGGTCGAGATCGCGCCCAATACGCGGGTCAAGGTGGTCAAGATGACGCTCGCCGAAGTGACGCCGGTCGGCGGCGGCAAGCCTGCGAACGACTGATGCTCGACTTTCCCCGCTGGAAAATCTGGGCGGTCTGGGCGACGATCGCCGTCTGCCTGCTGCTCGCGATTCCGAGCATGCTGCCGGAACGGGTCCGCGGCCAGCTTCCCGCCTGGCTGCCCAAGCCGACGATCAACCTCGGGCTCGACCTGGCGGGCGGCAGCTATATCCTGCTCGAAGCCGATACCGATCAGGTCGCGACGACGCGGCTGGAATCGCTGCGCGAACAGGTGGCGACCGAGATGCGTCGCCAGAACCCGCGCATCTCGATCGGCGACATTTCGACGCGCGACAACCGGCTGAGCTTCATGCTGCGCGATCCGTCGCAGGTCGACGCGGCGCGCGAACGGTTGCTGGGCATCACCGGCAGCGGCGCGGGCCTGACCGGCCAGCGCGAATGGAATATCGAGGTGGTCGACCAGAGCCGCTTCGTACTGACCCAGACGCAGGCTGGCCTTGACCAGGCGATCGACCGCGCGATGGCGGACGCGACCGAGGTCGTGCGCCGCCGCATCGACGAACTCGGCACGCGCGAACCGACGATCGTGCGCCAGGGCAGCAACCGCATCGTCGTGCAGGTACCCGGCCTCCAGGATCCCGAGGCGCTGAAGGCGCTGCTGGGCAAGACCGCGCGGCTCGATTTCAAGCTGGTCGATGTCAATGCCGATCCCGGTCAGATCGCGCGCGGCCAGGCGCCGATCGGCAGCGAGATCCTGCTCTATGCCGAGGGCGCGGCGCCGATCGCGGTCAAGCGCCAGACGCTGATTTCCGGCGACCAGATCGTCGATGCGCGTCAGGAATTCGATCCCCAGAACGGATCGCCGATCGTGGCGATCACATTTGACGCTGCCGGTGGCAATCGCTTTGCCCGGGTCACGCGCGAGAACGTCAATCGCCCGTTCGCGATCATCGTCGACAATCAGGTCATTTCCGCGCCGAACATCAACGAGCCGATCCTGGGCGGCCGCGCGACGATCCAGGGCGGCTTCACCGTCGAAAGCGCCAACGAGCTCGCAATCGCGCTGCGTTCGGGCAAGCTGCCCGTTGACCTCAAGGTGGTTCAGGAAAGCTCCGTTTCCGCCGAGCTCGGCGCGGACTCGATCCGCTCGGGCGTGATCGCGGGTGTCGTCGCCAGCGTCGCGCTGATGATCTTCATGGTCGTCACCTATGTCCGCTTCGGCGTTTACACGACGCTCGCGCTGCTGGTGAACGCGATCATGATCCTGGGCATCATGGCGCTGCTGAACGCGACGCTGACGCTTCCCGGCATTGCCGGCTTCGTGCTGACGATCGGCGCGGCGGTCGACGCCAACGTGCTGATCAACGAACGCATCCGCGAAGAGGTGCGGCGACCGCGCGGCACCATCCAGGCGGTCGAGTTCGGCTATAAGGAAGCATCGACCGCGATTTTCGACGCCAATATCACCAACGTGATCTCGGCCGCGATCATGTTCTTCTTCGGCTCCGGCCCGATCCGCGGCTTCGCGGTCGTGCTGGCGATCGGCATCGTCACCTCGGTCTTCACCGGCGTCACCTTCACCCGGCTGCTCGTCGCCGACTGGCTGAAACGCAACCGCCCGAAGTCCCTGAACATTTGAAGGCCCGCCGCCCATGCGCCCGTTGAAGCTCGTCCCCGACAGCACCAACATTTCGTTCCTGAAATGGCGCAACGTCGCCATGTTGATCTCGTTGCTGCTGCTGGCGGCGTCGATCGCGCTGTGCGCGGTCAAGGGCTTCAATCTCGGCATCGACTTCATCGGCGGCCAGTCGCTGCGTGTCACCTTCCCCCAGCCGGTAGCGACCGAGCAGCTGCGCGCGCGCGTCGACGCGCTCGGAATCGGCGAGGCGACGATCCAGCAGTTCGGCAGTCCCAACGAAGTCGGCATTCGCACCCCATTGCCCGATGGCGGCGACGAGGCCGCCGACCAGGCCGTCGCCAAGCTGCGTGCGGCGATCACAAAAGACTATCCCGGCGCGCGGATCAGCGGCGTCGAAAGCGTGTCGGGCAAGGTCAGCCAGGAGCTGTTCCGCGTCGGCGCGATCAGCCTTGCGCTCGCGATGCTGGGCATTTCGCTCTACATCTGGTTCCGCTTCGAATGGCAGTTCGGGATCGGCGCGCTGTTCGCGCTGTTCCACGACGTCGTGCTGACGCTCGGCTTCTTTGCGCTGACCCAGCTCGAGTTCGACCTCAACATCGTCGCCGCGATCCTGACGATCATCGGCTATTCGCTCAACGACACGATCGTCGTCTATGACCGCATCCGCGAGAATATGCGCAAGTACCGCAAGATGGACATGGTGGCGCTGCTCGACCTGTCGATCAACGAAACGCTGTCGCGCACGGTCGTCACCAGCCTGTCGCTGGGCATCACGTTGACCATCCTGCTGCTGCTGGGTCCGGAAGTGATCTTCGGCTTCACCGCCGCGATGCTGCTCGGCATCGTGATCGGCACCTTCTCCTCGGTCTATGTGTCGGCGGCGATCCTCATCTGGCTGAAGCTCAATCCCGACAGCTTCCTGCCGAAGGAGGCGACCGGCGCGGCCAAGGGCGCCGAACGCGTGGTGCGCGAGCAGCCCTGATGCGGCTCGACCGCGCGGGCAAGCCGCAGGGGCCGATGATTTCCGGGATGGGCGCGCGGGGTTTCCGCGTCGATGACGGCATCTATCCCGCGCTGGCGATCACGCCGCTGCGCGCCGATCAATGGATGCCGCCCGCCGTCGACGCGCTCGCCATCGACAACCTGGCACCGCTGCTCGTGCTCGATCCGTTGCCCGAGTTCATCCTGCTCGGTACCGGCACGCGCATGATGCGGCCGCCCGCGGCGCTGGTCGCGGCGCTGGACGCGCGCGGCGTCGGGGTGGAGTTCATGGACAGCCGGGCGGCGGCGCGCGCCTGGGGCGTGCTGCGCGCCGAATTGCGATGGATCGCGGCCGGGCTTTATCCGTTGGGCTGAGCGCGCGCGATCGAGCGATTTGCAACGACAGGCGAACCTACGAGCCAGTCCGCGTCAGAGGATCAGCCAGGCCAGAACGAGAATTGGTACCCAGGCGAGCACGGCGCACAGCAAGATGGTGAAGAAGCGCCGTCGCAGAGACCAGACCGGGACCGGATCGTCTTCCATATCAAATGCTGCAATGCCAATGGAGCGATCGTTACAATATACGATCCTGGACTAATCAACTTCGTAAATACGATACGCTTTTGCCAGCCAATTCGGCGAAACATTTGAACCAAAATGGAGTATTCGCCGGTCGGCTCAAATCTTCCGCTTCACCCGAACGTCTCGTTCAGTTCGCGCGCGTTTGCGGACCCATCGAAGTGGCGACACACGCAGCCAGCATCGTTCGCAGCGACGTGGCATTGGTTTGCCAATCATAGGCTCCGACGGTTTCGGCCACTTCGCGCGGGCCCGGCGGCGCGGAAATCAATTCGGCGATCGCGGCTGCAAAAGCCGCGGGCGTGCGCGGCACGATGCGGCCGGCAGCGGGACGGTCGATCAGCTCGCGCGCACCGCCGGCATCGGTGACGACGATCGGGGTCCCGCAGGCCAGCGCCTCGACCCAGGCATTGGCCAGGCCCTCGCTCGCCGACGCGAGCGCCATGACGTCCGCCGCAGCGTACAGACCGGGCAGCCCGTCATGCGCGACCGCGCCGAGCAGGCGAACGCGATCGGGCACGCCGCGCGCGCGAATTTGTGCGGCGAGGCTGGCATGTTCGGGGCCTTCGCCCGCAATCAGCAGCGATACGCCCGGCAGGCTTGCGACGGCGTCGACCAGGATGTCGTGGCCCTTGCGCGCAACCAGCGCTCCGACGCTGACGACCAGGGGGCCGGTCACCCCCAGCGCCGCGCGCGCGATCGCCGGAACAGCCGGGTGGAAGCGATCATGGTCGATGCCGGTGCGATGAACGCTTACAGGGCGTGTGATCCCGGTGGCTGCCATGTCGTCGGCAAGCGCCTGAGACACCGCCAGCAGATTATGCGCGGCGTTGCCGGCGTCGCGTACCTGGGTGGCGGTTGTCCGGTTCCGCCCCCAGAAATGGATGTCCGCCCCCCGCGCCTTGATCGATACCGGCACGCCGAACCTGCGCCCCAGCCATATGGCGGCCGGACCATCGGGAAAGAAGAATTCCGCATCGATGACATCGAAGGGGAAATCGCGCCGCAGCCGCTTCAGCGCCGGGTGCAGCGCGCGGCTCAGCATCATGGCATGGAAGCGGCCCCCGGTTGCGGGCAGATTCAGAAATCGCGGCCGCGCCACGTCGAGCCCGCGCCACGTCTCGTGATGCGGCAGCGTCGCCAGCGACCGGTAGTGACGCGCACGATCGAGCGGGAAGGGCGGGATGCCGACCGGCGCGACGACGCGCACCTCGGTGTCGGGCAACGCGGCCAGCGCGCGCGTCTGGCGCTCGACGAAGATCCCGAAATTGGGACGCGTGGCGTCGGGAAACAGCGTCGAGAGCGTCAGGACACGCAGCATGCGGGGCGTCTAGCACGCCGGGCGTTAACGTTGCGCGCAAAGTAAACGGGGCCGCGGATGACGCGACCCCGTTCATTTGTCTTTCGTGTCGAAAGTTAGCGGCAGCGACTGCCGCTACGCTCGATCTCGCGGCCGGCCACCGCGCCCGCGGCGGCACCCAGCAGGGTCCCGACGGTGCGGTCGCCACGCGTATCGATGGTGCGGCCGACGAGCGCGCCGGCGACGCCGCCGACCACCAGACCGGTCGTTCCGTCGGGCTTGCGGCAATAGCGGCGACCGTCGCGGCCGCGCCATTCGCGATACTCGTAGCGCTTGCGCGGGTGCGCCTGGACATCGTCGGTCGGCAGGGCCATCGACACCGGCATCGCCACCGCAAGCGCGGCCGCCCCGAGAATCAGTTTACGCATCGTCTGCTCCATCTGTTGTCCTGAATTGCGGAACCAGAACGTAGACGTTCGCAAAAGAGTTGCATGAACGAAACGACAGGAACCCGGACTGCGGGGACTTGCATAGCCGCTGCCGCGATGAGCCGCCCCGTTGAGTAGATGAAACGACACCGATGCGGCGCGTGGGCGGACTTGGCATCGTCCTCCCGACTGACTATCGGGTGCCCGCGTCGCTCGATTTCCGCCACGCCCGGAATCGGCCGGGTTATCCCCGTTATCCACATTAGTCACAGGCTCTCGCAGCCGATTCGCCCTTGGTGCGACTCGTCAAAGGTGACACTCTTTGCCTGTAGCCGAAACGATCGGAACGCGGGAAACCGGGGAAAGATCAGAGGGTTGCGAGGCCTGATGAGCTTATGATCGGCAACGGTCGGACGGCGAAGCGGGTCGGGACGAAAGCGCATCGACCAAGGATCGGGCCGTTTCGGCGGCGCGATGATCGGACGGAAAGCGGAGCGGACCAAGCCCGCCGACGCGAAAGCAGCGGCGGGGAGCGAAATCGGCGGGAAGGGCGCGAGCTGGACCCGTAGATGGAGCGCAGATGGCGGGACAGGCGCTTCGGCGCGGCCCCGTCGTCGGTCGAAAGGAAAGATGTGGGGCCGTTTCGGCGGACCGGCATCGGACGGATCGACCAGGGCGTCGTGCGAAGGGCCGCTCGCGGCACGAACACGGCGTTGCCGCCGAAACCAGGTTGGCGCGGGTGCCTTCGGGAAACTCGGGCGAACCGAAGTCCGGCGACCGGGGGACTGGCGGAAACGCCGGTCCCCTTTTGCGTGACGTGCGGACCGCGTGAGCACGCGTTTTCCCACCGATCCATGCGAGGGTCCCACCCGTTCGCAACGAATGCACGGCATACGAAACACGCCTTGTGCATCGGAGAGCCCGCGTCGCGCGTGCGTGATGTCATGCTATTTGAGCGGATAACGGGCGATCGCCTCGTAACGCGAGCCGTCCCGGCCGAGATGGCTTTCAAACAACAGGAAATGGTCGAGCGTGAAGGGCGGGCTGGCGAGCGCGGCGTTGCACGCGAGGAAGCCGTCGATCGGCCCGGCGCCGCCGCTCATCCGCGCGAGCGTGATGTGCGGCAGATAGGCGCGCCCCTCCGGCGGCAGGCCGATGCGCACCAGCGCCCGATCGATCTTCAGGTGCAGCCGGGTCAGCGCGTCGTGTGGACTAACGCCTGCCCAGAGCGAATTGACGCGCCCGCGCGTGGTGAACTGGCCGACACCGGCGAGCGTCAGGGTGATCGGGGCGAAAGCGATGCCCAACAGCGCCTCGGCGACATCTTCGGCGACGGGCCGCTCGACCTCGCCGATATAACGCAGCGTCAGGTGCAGCTGGCCGTCATCCTGCCAGCGCGCGCGCTCGACCCCACGCATGACGGCGCCCAGCGCGTTGCGGATGGCGGGCGGCGGACGCAGCCCGACGAAAAGGCGGTGCATGGCGGCAGCCCTGTTAACCCTCAATCCCGATGCAGGACGAACCGGTTTTGCTTGAAAAGCAAGGACCGAAGCGCGATATTTCGGGTAACCGGCATCGTTGCCGGGCAAAGGAGTTATTCTGAGATGGCAAACTGGTCTGATCCCCGGACGACCGCCGCCCCCTATGCGACGGCCGCGGGTACGCGCGAGGGCGTGTACGATGCGGGGCTGCGGTCCTACATGCTTTCGGTCTACAACTACATGACGTCGGGCGTGCTGCTGACCGGCATCGTCGCGCTGCTGTTTTCGTGGGGCGGTGTCGAATCGCCGGCTTATACGTTGATTGCATCGGGCGGCCCGATCGCATGGCTCATCATGCTGTCGCCGCTCGCTATCGTCTTCGCGATGAGCTTTGGCCAGGGACGCATGTCGACCGGCACGCTGCAGCTGCTCTACTGGGCGTTCACCGTCCTGATGGGCCTGTCGCTGTCGACGATCTTCCTGCGCTACACCGGCGGCTCGATCGCCAGCGCGTTCTTCGCCACCTCGGCCGGTTTCGCGGGCCTCAGCCTGTGGGGCTACACGACCAAGAAGGATCTGTCGGCGTTCGGCACCTTCCTGATCGTCGGCCTGGTCGGCCTGATCGTCGCGAGCATCATCAACATCTTCGTCCAGTCGGGACCGCTCAACCTGATCATCTCGATCGCGGGCGTGCTGATCTTTGCGGGCCTGACCGCTTATGACACGCAGAAGATCAAGAGCATCTACTTCCAGGTGGCGAGAACCGAGTGGCAGGGCAAGGCGGCCATCATGGGCGCGCTGAACCTCTACCTCGACTTCATCAACATGTTCCTGTTCATCCTGCGCCTGTTCGGCTCCAGCCGCGACTAAGCGCCGGGCGAATCGCAAAAGTGACGAAGGGCCTGGCGGGCGACCGCCGGGCCATTTTTGCTTGGACCGGAACGGGGCGCGGCCACGGTGCGTTGCGGCTGGAAGATGGAGGATGATATGACCGACGACCAATCCCCGCGCGATGCCCAGATTATCGACGAAAAGGCGCTCGACGGCCTGGCGGTTGCACCGCCTGATCCGGGGGCCGAGCCCCCCAAGTCGCCGCAGGGCGACGCCGGCAGCGACCGGGCGATCACCGATCGACTGGAGGGTTCCCCGGATGATGCCGATGCTCAGCTCGACCGCGGGCTGGATGAATCGATGGATGCTTCGGACCCACCCTCCGCCGTGCTGCCCGCCATGCGCGATCGTCCCGCCGGGAACTGACCGGCACCGGCGCGCGCATTCGACCATCCCGCGCCGCTTCGGGCTTGTCTGAAGCGGCGCAGCAATTATGCCATGGCGATCATGGCGTCTCTCAAATCCCCCGTCGGTGCGGCTGCACGCGCACTGCTGATCTTCATCCTGTTCTTCGCGGTCACGCTGGCACCGGCCCGGGCGGCGGTGACCATCACCTTCTGGTCACAGGAATTCGGCAGCAACTTCCCGCATGCCTTCTTCACGCTGAACGGCACGCCCGACGCGGGCGGGCCACCGGTCAACACCAGCTATGGCTTCACGCTCAAGCGGATCTCGCCCGCCGCGCTGTTCGGGAACGTGCCGGGCGACGTCCATGTGACCAAGCAGGACTATATCGACAAGAGCAACGCGCACTTCTCGGTCGTGCTGACCGATGCGCAATATGCCGCGGTGCTGCGGCTGGTCGAAGAATGGGGACCGCGCGGCAACAGCACCTACAACCTCAATCGCCGCAACTGCGTGCACTTCGTGGCCGAAGCGATGCGGCGGTCCGGACTGACCGTGGTCGAGGCGAAAAAGCTGATGAAGAAGCCGCGCAGCTTCACCCAGTCGATCGAGGCGATGAATGCCGCGCGCGTCACCCGGCTCGAAATGCCGGCGGAACGCTATTACGCGACGCTGGGCCTGCCCAAGACGAGTGCGGCGCCGGTGGGCGCAACGGCGCTGGCGCGCTGAGCGACGCGTCGCCGCCGCGCTTAATCCAGCCGTCGCCCCGGTACGGGCCAGGGCCGTTAGAGCGGGAAGCGCGACATGGCCAGCGGCCCCGGCCTGCGCCGGGGCGATCACCTATCGCTTGAGGATGTCGAGCGCCGCTGCCGTCAACGCCTCCGCTGCCGTGCCGAAGGTGGCCTCAGGATCGGGTGCCCAGAACGGGCTGTGCAGCGACGGCAGCGCCGCGCCGCCCGATTGTGCCGCCGCCCAGCGATCCGCCGGCACGCCGCCGACCCAGACGATCAGGCTCTGGATCGACCGGTCGGCCAGATAATAGCGGCCGAAATCCTCCCCCACCATGCTGGCGGGAACGTCGCGCACGCGCTGCTCGCCGAAGCGTTCGGTCAGCAGTGCGCGCATCCGTGCGGTCAGCGGTTCGGTGTTGAAGGTGGCGGGGGTATAGCCGGGCTTGACCGTTACCACCGGCATCCGGTCCGCCGGGATGCCCGCCGCCGCCGCCTCTCCCGCCGCGATGCGCGCGATGCCTTCGAGCAACGTCTTGCGCGCAGTTTCCGAATAGCTGCGCACGGTCAGCTGCAGCCGCGCCTCGTCGGGGATGATGTTGTGCGTCGCACCGCCGTGAAAGCTGCCGACCGTAACGACGCCCGGGTCCTGGGGGTCGAGCTCGCGCGCGACCAGCGTCTGCAGCGTCCCGACGATGCGGGCGGCAAGGACGATCGGATCGCGGGTGGTGTTGGGCGCGGCGCCATGGCCGCCGACACCGCGCACGTGCACGTCGACCGTGTCGACATTGGCATAGATATAGCCGGATTTGATCCCGATCGTCCCGGCCGGCATGCCTGCGCTGTCGTGAAAGGCGATTGCGTGGGTCGGGTGCGGAAAGC
The DNA here is from genome assembly GCF_001557005.1 of Sphingomonas sp. CCH15-F11. Lineage (NCBI taxonomy): Bacteria > Pseudomonadati > Pseudomonadota > Alphaproteobacteria > Sphingomonadales > Sphingomonadaceae > Sphingomonas > Sphingomonas sp. CCH15-F11. Next base: position 12,551 of record NZ_LSKG01000114.1, read on the forward strand.
GCGTGTAGAGCCCGTCGTCGAGCATCGCCTGCGCGCCCTCGCCACGCTCTTCGGCCGGTTGCGCGATCATCACCAGCGTGCCCGACCAGCGATCCTTCATCGCGGCCAGATTGTGGAGCGTCGCCACCCATGCGGTCATGTGGGTGTCATGCCCGCACGCATGCATCACGCCGGTCTGGCCCCCGCCATCCGCCGCCACGCGGACCTTGGACGCAAAGGGCAGGCCGGTCTGTTCGACCACCGGCAGCCCGTCCATGTCGGTGCGGATCAGCACCACCGGACCCGCGCCGTTGCGCAGCACTGCGACCACGCCGGTGCCACCGACCTTCTCGGTCACCGCGAATCCCGCCTTGCGTGCCTCGGCGGCGAGCAGGGCGGCGGTGCGCACCTCCTGTCCCGCCAGTTCGGGATGCGCGTGGAGATCGCGATACAGCGCGGTGAGCCGGGGCATCTGCGCGCGCGTCGCGTCGGCGACCGCATCGGCATGCGCAGGGGCCGCGATCAGCAGCGGCAGCAGGGCGAGAGCGGTGCGCATCGACAGGGGGTTTCCGGAGGGGAAGGGGTGTTTGGGACTAGGGTGTCGCGGGGACGAGTTCCATCACGTCCAGCGTCGATTCCATGTGCGGATAGGGAAAGACCAGTCGCCACCGCTTGTCGGCAATCCGCTCGACGACGGCAGCCAGGTCGCGCTGGCTGTCGCGGCCATATTGCATCGCGCGCTGTTCGTCGGCCATCATCATCGTGCCGAGAAAGATGCCGCGCGCGCCATTGTCGGGAAAGATCAGGCCGACGGGACGCTGCGATCCGTCGATCTTGTACAGGCTGCTGACATCGCCTTCATGTTCGATCCGGCATGCGAAGCGCGGATAGCTGACATAGTCGAGCCGCCGGTGGCCCTGCGACCCCAGCTTGATGATCCGGCACCGATAGTCGCCCGGCGGCGGCACCGCGCCCGCCAGCGCATGGTCGGGCGAAAACAGGTCGGGATCGGCGGCGATCGCGCCATCATCCTTGCCGCGCGCCTCGGCCAGCGCCGCGAGCCACGCCGAGCGCCAGCGCCGCAGCCGGTCGCGGTCGGTCGGGGTGGCGGTCTGCTTCCATCCCATCGCCGGCGGGGTCGACGGCGGCGCTGCGGCCGATTGCGGCACCGACGTGCCGCTGCAGCCGATCAACGCCACCACCCCGCACAATATCGCCGTCATTCTCGCCATCACGCCACTCATCACGCATCCTCGTGCCCGATGGTAGCAGCGCCGTCGATCATGGCCAGCGCGAAATCAATGCCCGGCCGGGGCGTGTGTGCGGCCAGGCTTCAGGCGGCGGTCCAGCCTCCGTCGACGGGCAGATTGGTGCCCGTGATCGACTTCGCCTTGTCGCGGCACAGGAAGACCGCCAGCGCGGCAACCTCTTCGGGCTGGACGAACTCCTTGGTCGGCTGGGCATCCAGCAGAACGTCGTTGATGACCTGTTCGCGGGTCAGTCCGCGCGTCTTCATCGTGTCGGGGATCTGGTTTTCGACCAGCGGCGTCCAGACATAGCCGGGCGAGATGCAGTTGGCGGTGATGCCGTGCGTCGCCACTTCCAGCGCCACCGTCTTGGTGATGCCGACCACGCCGTGCTTGGCGGCGACATAAGCCGACTTGTTCGGGCTGGCGACCATCGAATGCGCCGACGCGGTAGTAATGATGCGGCCCCAGCCGCGCGCCTTCATGTGCGGAATGGCGGCGCGCATCATGTGCCACGCCGAAGACAGGTTGATCGCGATGATCGCGTCCCATTTTTCGGGCGGGAAATCGTCGATCGGTGCGACATGCTGAATGCCGGCATTGTTGACGACGATGTCGGGGCCGCCCAGTTCGGCATGGCAGCGTTCGACCATCGCCACGATCTGATCGGGCTTGGTCATGTCGGCGGCATCATAGAGCGCATTGGCGCCGCTGGTTTCGGCGAGCTTGGCGCGCTCCGCTTCGATTGCGTCGGCTTCGCCGAAACCGTTGATCATCACGGCCGCGCCCTCCGCTGCGAACGCCTTGGCATAGGCAAGGCCGATGCCTGAGGTAGATCCGGTGATAAGTGCGGTCTTGCCTTTGAGGAACATGGGATACTCCTGTGGTTGGGGGGAGTTCTGTGTCCTTCGATACGCGCCTTCGCCTAAGCTCAGTCGCTACTCAGGATGAGCGGACAAAATCCTGGCTTCATCGGTCCGAACCCGGTCATCCTGAGTAGCCGCTGAGCGAAGCCGAAGCGGCGTATCGAAGGACACGAGCCACGCCGGGTCACTTGCGCGTCAGGTCGAACGCCGCCGTCTTGCCGTCGACGATATTGGCGGCGATCACCTGGGCGTTGGCCATGGTTTCGGTGATGGCGGCGCGCCCCGCCTGCCAATGGTCGCGCATCGTGCGCGCGGAAAACTCGAAATCGCGGCTGCCCCCTTCCCACGCATTGGCGCGGTGGATCAGATGGACGACGCTGACGGGCTGTTCGGTCGCCTGGGCCTTCAGCGCCCGTACGTCGGGATCGTCGCACATCTCGGCGGGCAGCTTGTTGAGCACGCGGCGCATCGTCTGTTGTTCGCGGCGGCGGCGAAGCAGTTCGTTGGAAATCTGGCGCGTGCGGCTGGAATAGCGGATTTCCTTCTCGCGCGCGCTGACGTCCATAATCGTGCGCGGCCGGGTCGAATGGGCGGAAAACAGGTCGACCTGGAACACGAGCATCGGCTCGCGCTGATGATCGAGGACGTGGGTGAGCGGCGTGTTCGACACGATGCCACCGTCCCAATAAAGCTTGCCGTCGATGTCGACGGGCGGAAGACCGGGCGGCAGCGCGCCCGATGCCATGACGTGGCGCGCATCGATTCGACCGTTACGCGTGTCGAAATACTCGAAATTGCCACTTTCGATCTCGACCGCGCCGACCGACAGCCGCACCGGTCCGTCGTTGAGCAGATCCCAGTCGATCAGCGCGTCGAGCGTCTCGCGAAGCGGCGCGGTGTCGTAGTAGCTGAGCGCGCCCTCGCTGCCCGGCGGCGCGAAGGTGGGCGGCACCATGCGCGGGCGGAAGAAGCCCGGCACGCCCGTCGTCGCCACGACGCCGGCCGACCATTCGTGAATCATCTCCCGGACATAATCGTCCTGATAGATCGGGAAGCAGGGCAGGCCCGACGTCACCTTGTCCCAGAAGGCGCGGAGGCGCTCGATACGGCGTTCGGGCGGATTGCCGGCGAAGATCGCGGCGTTGACCGCCCCGATCGAAATGCCCGCCACCCAGTCGATTTCGACCGCGCTTTCGGCCAGCGCCTCGATCACACCCGCCTGGTAGCTGCCGAGCGCCCCGCCGCCCTGAAGGACGAGCGCGACGCATTCGGGGAGCGGCATCGCGGTGCGGGTCCGCCGCAGCGGCTTCGACTCAATATCTGCCATGGCGTCTCCATGCGACGTTGCGTGCTGCGCCGCAACAACGGATCGGTGCGGACTTGCCAAAAAGCGGCATGGCGAAAGCCAGTGCAACGACCTGGTGAATCGCGCATTATGATACCGACCGGCATGTGACGGCATGGCAAAGGGGGAATGCCCGAATGCGTCTCGATGATCTCGATCCCAGCGACAATGTCCGGGAGATGATTCGCGAATGGTCGGCCGGCGTCGTGGCGACGACGGGCGTGC
>NZ_LSKG01000115.1:0-17462 GCF_001557005.1 Sphingomonas sp. CCH15-F11
GCATGGGTGGGCATCAACAAATCGACCTCGCGCGCCTCGAGCCCGGCGAGCAGCACGGCAGCGGTGCCGCCGATCAGTGCGACGGCGATGCCGTTGATGTCGCCGCCGAGCGCGCCGATGCCGACCGCAGCGGCGGCGATCAGCCCGAGCGCGAGGCCGATGCGGGTCGTCCAGGTGATTCCCATGTCCCGTTTGTAGTCGAAAACGCCCGTAATGCACTTGATACCGCCGCAATTTACGATTGCGAAAGCGGCCCCGGGGCATGACAAGCGCATCATGACCGACGATCCCACCCCCGGACCCGCCGCCACGCGCCGCCGCGCGCTGATGCTGGGTGCCGTCAGCGCGTCAGCGATCGTCTCGATCCGGCCCGCGCTCGCCCAGACCGCGGCATCGGTTTCGACGTGCGAAGTGCCGGTTCCCGATCCGGGCCGGGCGGGCAACTATATCGCTGCGGACGGCACGCTGGTCGCGCCCGGCACACCGGGGTCGGTGCCCCCCGCGGCGCGCCCGTTCAAGGGCGAGGACGTCAAGCGCGCGCTGGCGGGCGGACGTCTGCCCGATACCGATTTCGCCACCAATCGCGCCTATACCAACTATATCCGCCGGCTTCAGCAGGGCACCAGCGGCTTTACCTGCTTCGCATCGCTGCAGATGCCGCGCGGCTGACCGCGATGGCGCCGCCGGTCTATCGCGCCGCGCCTGCCGGACATCTGCGCATCGTGGCGATGGATGTGCTGACCGCCATCTATCACCGGCCGTCGGGCAAGACGCATCTCGTCGCCTCGCCGGTGCCCGAGATGCTGGCGGCGATGGGCGATGCCGCGATCGACGCCGCGACCCTGCTCGAGCGCCTCGTCGCCGATTTCGACCTGGCGGACCCGGACGCCACGGCTCTGTCCGCGCGCCTCGACGAGCTGGCGCAGGCGGGCCTGGTCGCGCGCGCGTGACGGCCGGCCGGTGAAGCATGTCGTCCAGCTCCGCATCGGTCCGGTCGGCTTTCGCATCGGATCGGACTGGCGCACGCCGATCGCCCAGCTCGGGGCGCTCTATCGCGACTATCCGCGCCCGAGCGACGGCATTCCCGATTTCACCGTGCGGCTGTTCGCGCCGCGCCCGTGGCGACGCATCGTTCGCCCGAGCGTGATGATCGCGGGCGACTACACCATTCCCGACGCCGCACCGCTTCCGCTGCGCCTCGGCCTGCTCGCCGCCGAAATGGGTATGAACCTGCAGATGGCGCTCGGCCAGCGGCGGTACCTGCTGCTCCACGCCGCCGCGGTCGAACGCGATGGCCGCGCGCTGATCCTGACCGGGGTGTCGGGGGCGGGCAAGTCGACGCTGGCGGCGCTGCTGATGGCGCGCGGGTGGCGGCTGATGGGCGATGAATTCCTGCTGGTCGATCCCGCCACGGGCCTGGCGCACGCCTTTCCGCGGCTGATAAGTCTGAAGAACCGGGCGGTCGATGTCGTCGCCGCTGCGCTGACCGACGCGCGCTTCGGTCCGCCCCAGCCGGAGACGCCAAAGGGCGACATCCGCCATCTGGTGCCCGATGCGCGGGCGATCGCGGCGATGGATGCGCCCACCCAGCCGGCGCTCATCCTGTTTCCGAGCTTCGGCTTCGCCGCCGCGACGCGCCCGGTGCCCGCGAGCGAGACGTTCATGCGGCTGACGCAGGCGTCGACCAATTATGTCGCGCTGGGTGAACGCGGGTTCGACGCGCTCACCCGACTGGTCGCATCGGTGCCGGCGCATGCCATCGACTATCCGGATACCGACACTGCGCTGGCCGAGGTCGAGCGGCTCTGGGCGGCGGTCGCATGAGCGCGCAGCTTGTGGTCCGCGTCTTGCGCGAACCCGGATCCGCGCTGTCGCTGGACGCGGCGGGCTGGACCGAGCTGATCGCGGCGGCGCGCGCCGAACAGATTATCGGGACGCTCGCCCATCGCGTCGACGGGCTGAAAATCCCTCCGGCCGCGGCGCAGATCCTCGCCGACGCGCGCGCATCCGCCGAACAGGGGCGCATCGCCGCGCTGTGGGAAGCGGAAATGGCGCGGCGCGCGCTGGCACCGGCCGGCATCCCCGTCCTGCTGCTGAAGGGCACGGCATTCGTCGCGGCGGGGCTTAAGGCCGGGCAGGGGCGCTCGATCGGCGATCTCGACATCCTGGTGCCGCGCGACCGGCTGGACGCGGCGGAGGCAGCATTGCTCGCGGCGGGGTGGGAATGGGTCAAGCCCGACCCCTATGACGACGCCTATTACCGCCGGTGGATGCACGAGCTGCCCCCGATGATCCACCGCGATCGCGATCGCATGATCGACGTGCACCACACCATCCTGCCGCTGACCGCGCGGGTGCGGCCCGACGCCGCCGGCTTGATCGCGCGCGCGGTGGAGATTGCGCCGGGGCTGCGCATGCTCGCCCCCGATGACGTCATCGTGCACGCGGCCGCGCACCTGATCGCCGATGGCGACCTGGCCGGCGGTTTGCGCAACCTGTGGGACATCCACTGTCTGGTCGAGGAGTTCGGGGTCGAGGGGCTAGAGGCGCGCGCGCGCCATCATGGCCTGTGGCCGGCGGTCGCCCGGTCGTTGCGGCTGGCCCATGCGCTCTACGGCACGGAGCTGCCGCCGGAATGGCTGCGGGGCGACGCGCTCGACGCCTTGCTCCTGCGTCGTATCCTGTCGCGTGACGGCTGGGGCCGGCGGACGCGCAAGCTGACCGAGTTCGGCTTCTATCTGCGCGGGCACTGGCTGCGGATGCCGCCGGCGATGCTGGCGCGGCATTTGTGGATCAAGTGGCGCGGCGGCCACCGGCCGGTCGGCTGAGCCCGCGCCCGGCACTGGCACCCCGGGCCGTTTCGTGGCAGTCGCGCCTGCGACGAGCGTGGAGAGGATCGTGATGGAAACCGCTGCAATCATCCTCGCCGCGGGCAAGGGCACGCGGATGAAGTCGGACCTGCACAAGGTGCTGCACCCGATCGCGGGCAAGCCGATGCTGCGCCACCTGATCGACGCGACGCGCGATTTCGCGCCGGCGCGCACCGTCGTGGTGGTCGGCGCCGGGCGCGACCAGGTTGAGGCGGCGGTGGCCCCGCTGGGCGTCGCGATTGCCCATCAGGCGGAGCAGCTGGGCACCGGGCATGCGGTGCTCCAGGCCCGGGAGGCGCTGGCCGGGTTCGCGGGCGACGTGCTGATCCTCTATGGTGACGTGCCGCTGGTGGCGACCGCGACGATGCGCGCGATGATCGACCGGCTGCACGCCCCTGACGCTCCCGCAGTGGTGGTGCTGGCGTTCCGCGCCGCCGACCCCGCTGCCTATGGCCGGGTGATCGCCGACGCCGACGGCCGCATCGACCGGATCGTCGAATACAAGGACGCCAGCGCCGACGAGCGCGCGGTGACTTTGTGCAATTCCGGGCTGATGGCGGCGCGGGCGAGCGATCTGTTCGACCTGCTCGACCACGTGGGCAACGACAATGCGGCGGGCGAATATTACCTGCCCGACATCGTGACCATCGCCGCCGCCGATGGCCGCCATTCGGCGATGGTCGAGGTAGCCGAGGCCGAAGTCGCCGGCGTCAACAGCCGCGCCGACCTCGCCGCGCTCGAACTGGCGTGGCAGCAGCAGCGGCGCGTCCGGGCGATGGCCGATGGCGCGACCCTGATCGCGCCGGAGACGGTGTGGTTCGCGCACGACACGGTGATCGGCCGCGACGTCGTGATCGAACCCAATGTGGTGTTCGGCCCCGGGGTGACGGTCGCGGACGGGGTGGTCATCCACGCCTTCAGCCATGTCGAAGGCGCGACGATCGCTGGCGGCGTTTCGGTCGGCCCGTTCGCGCGGCTGCGCCCCGGCGCGGTGCTGGAGGCGGGATCGCGCGTCGGCAATTTCGTCGAGGTCAAGAACGCGCGGCTGGGCGCGGGGGCCAAGGCCAATCACCTGACTTATCTGGGCGATGCCAGCATCGGCGCGGGCGCGAATATCGGCGCGGGGACGATCACCTGCAATTATGACGGCTTCTTCAAATATCGCACCGAAATCGGCGAGGGCGCGTTCGTCGGATCGAATAGCGCGCTGGTCGCGCCGGTCAACATCGGCGCGGGCGCGATCGTCGCCGCGGGCAGCGTGGTGACGCGCGATGTCGAGGCCGACGCGCTGGCGCTGGCGCGCGGCAAACAGGAAAGCCGGCCGGGCTGGGCGGCGAAGTTCCGCGCGATGATGAAAGCGCGCAAGCAGGCGCGCGATTGACGATGATATCGTCGCATGATATCAAGCTGACATGACCCGCATTCTAGCTGATTTGCCTGAAGAGGATATTCGCTGGCTCGACCAGCGGGCGGCTGAGCGGGGCATATCGCGCGCGTCGTTGCTCAGGGATGTCGTCGCAACCTACAAAGCGCAAGACCAGGCACCGAACGACAAGGCGTGGCTGGATCAAGCCTTCGGGATTTGGAAAGACCGGACCGACATCGGGGATGCCGTTGAATGGCAGCGCCGTGAGCGGGCGTCGTGGACGCGGCCGTGGGATGACGATTACGAGGCGGTGCGGGCAGAATTTCCGGATCTGTTCGATGAGACGGATGACCGCGAGCGTCAGCGCTATCTCGACATGTCAGCGAGCAGGACGACCGGGCAGAAGCGCTCAGACCGGTGAGCAGCTATGCCTTTGATGCCAACATCCTGATCTATGCCTTGCACGGAGACCGGGTGGCGCACGCCGAAATTGCGCGCGTCGATCGCCCCTGGATCAGCCGGATTGCCTGGATCGAGGTGATGTCCAAGGAGAGCGGGGCGACGATGCGCAACATCCAGACCTTCCTGAACGGCTTTTCCATCGACGAGATCGATCTTCGCACCGCCGAACATGCCGCGGCACTGCGCCGCGAGCGACCGCGGCTGCGCCTGGCCGATGCGCTCATTCTGGCGTCAGCTCAGGTCAATCATCGCATTCTGGTCACGAACAACACCAAGGACTTCCCGGCCAATATGCCGGGCATCCGCGTCCCCTACACCTTGTAACGAAAGCTCCAAATCATGTGCGGCATTGTCGGGATCATCAGCGGCGCGGACGTCGCCGATCGCCTGTTCGACGGGCTGAAGCGGCTGGAATATCGCGGCTATGATTCCGCCGGCATTGCCACGCTGCACAACGGCGCGATCGAGCGGCGGCGCGCCAGTGGCAAGCTGGTCAATCTCGGCACCCGCCTGCGCGAGGAGCCGCTGCCCGGCACGGTCGGCATCGCGCACACGCGCTGGGCGACGCATGGCGCGCCGACCGAGGACAATGCCCACCCCCATGTCGCTGGCCGCGTGACGCTGGTCCACAACGGCATCATCGAGAATTTCAAGCCGCTGCGCGACGAGCTGATCGCCGACGGCCGCACCTTCCTGAGCCAGACCGACACCGAAGTCGTCGCGCACCTGATCGACCGCGAACTGGATCGCGGCGCCAGCCCGCAGGACGCGGTCAAGGCGGTGCTGCCGCGCCTGCACGGTGCCTTCGCGCTGGCCATTTTGTTTAAGGATCACCCTGACCTCTTGATCGGCGCGCGGCTGGGGTCGCCGCTGGTGGTCGGGCATGGCGCCGAGGAAAATGGGGGTGAGACCTTTCTGGGATCGGACGCACTCGCGCTCGCGCCGCTGACCCAGCGCATCGCCTATTTGGACGAAGGCGACTGGGTGGTGGTGACGCGCGGCGGCGCGCAGGTATTCGACCGCGACAACCGGCCGGTTGAGCGCCCCGTAACCCTGTCGGGCATCACGGGCGCGCTGATCGACAAGGGCAATCACCGCCATTTCATGCAGAAGGAAATCTACGAACAACCGGTCGTGGTCGCCCAGACGCTGCGCAGCTATCTGCGCCCGGTCGAGGAGCAGGTCGCGTTGCCCGACATGGAGTTCGACCTGTCGACGGTCGAGCGCGTCGTCATCGTCGCGTGCGGCACCGCCAGCTATGTCGGCATGATCGGCAAATACTGGATCGAGCAGTTCGCGCGCCTGCCGGTCGAGGTCGATGTGGCAAGCGAGTTCCGTTATCGCGACCCCGTCCTGCTGCCCCACACGCTGGGCGTCGTCGTCAGCCAGTCGGGCGAGACCGCCGACACGCTGGCGGCTTTGCGCCACATGAAGGCAAACGGCGTCACCACCGCCGGCATCATCAACGTGCCGACCAGCTCGATGGCGCGCGAGGTCGATTTGTTGATGCCCACCCATGCCGGGCCGGAGATCGGCGTCGCGTCGACCAAGGCGTTCACGTGCCAGCTCGCGGTGATGGCGGCGTTGTCGGTCAATCTGGCGCGTGCCAAGGGCCGGCTGGACGAAGCCGAGGAGCGCGAGATCGTCCGCCACCTGCGCGAAGTGCCCGCGGCGATGAACGCGGCGCTGGCGCATGACGCCGAGATCGAGGCGATGGCGGGGACGATCGCGATCGCGCGCGACGTGCTCTATCTGGGCCGTGGCCCCGACTATCCGCTGGCGCTGGAGGGCGCGCTCAAGCTCAAGGAGATCAGCTACATCCATGCTGAGGGCTATGCCTCGGGCGAGATGAAGCACGGGCCGATCGCGTTGATCGACGAAGCCGTGCCGCTGATCGTCATCGCGCCATCGGGACCGCTGTTCGACAAGACGGTCAGCAACATGCAGGAGGCGCAGGCACGGGGCGCAAAGGTGGTGCTGATTTCCGACGCCGCCGGGCTTGCGCAGGCAGGGGAGGATGCGATGGCGACGATCGAGATGCCCGCCGTCCACCCGCTGATCGCGCCGATCGTCTATGCCGTGCCGGTTCAGCTGCTCGCTTATCACGTCGCGGTCGCCAAGGGCACCGACGTCGATCAGCCGCGCAATCTGGCCAAGTCGGTGACGGTCGAATAGCCCCCGACAAAATCGGGCCGCACGGTCTTGTCCGGGCGGCCCGATCGCCGGTGGGTTAAGCCGGCAAGGGGGTTTGTAGCACTTGCTTCATAAACAGGACATCACCGACTGGATGCCGATTGCTGCAAAGCGAAAGGCGGACCGGCGGCGAAGCGCCCGGCGCGATCTTCAGAAGACATAGCGCACCCCAAGCTGCGCCCGCCACGCGGAGCTCGGCGCATATTGCTGCGCTTCGATGAAATCGGTCGTCGAGATATCGTCGATCACGATCTGGTTGGTCGCCGGATCGAACACCGCATCGTAGAAATTCTGGCGGATATTGTAGCGCCGCACTGCGCCATAATCGCGGTCGAGCAGGTTGAGGAAATTGCGGATGCTGGCGTCGAAGATCAGCTTGCCCGGGAGCGGCGAGGGGACTTCGAGCTGGGCATTGAGATCCAGCCGGAAGGTGTCGCCTGCGCGCACGATGTTCCGCGGGATGAAGGAGCCGCGATAGCGCTCGAGCCCCAGTGCCTGCTCGATTGCCAGGATCTGCTCGTAGCTGGCACCCCCCGCATAGCGCACCAGCGGATCGCCCGCCCCGGTCGGCAGATAGGCGAGCAGGCGCTGGTTGGCGCGCCCGGAAAAGGCGGGCTGGAGGAACTGGAGCCGGTTGAAGATGGCGGCGGGAATGCCGCCGGGGTTGGTTGCCGACTGGAGCCCGCCAAGATCGGCGGCGCTGAGCGGATCGTCCGCATCGATGACGAGCGAGGTGGCGCGACCGGTCCGATAGTTGCCGAAGATATTGAACCTGAACCTGAAATCCTTCGCGAACTCGTTCGAATAGTTGAGAGAGAAGACGAAATTGTGCGGCACCGCCTGAATCGAATTGCCGGCGGTGGGATTGTTCACGTCGTCATAGGCGCCGGTTTCGTACACGCTCGCCAGCGTCGCGGTGTCGTTGCTCGGCGAGACGTCGACCGATTCGACATAGGTATAGCCGGTGTTGAAGCCGACGCGGCCGATCTTGCCCAGGTTCCAGTCCTTTTCGGCCTCGAACGTCAGCGCCAGCGAATGGCCTTCGCTGGTGTTGAAGATGCCGATGTCCTGGACGGGCACGGTCTGGGCGGTCCGCGGATTGGTGAACGAACTCGGCGTCCGTGCATCCAACGCGACGTTGGTGACGTAGCGCGGCGTGCCCGTCGGCAGCGTCACCCCGCTCGGCACGATCCGCAGGTCGCGGAACTGGAGCGCGTCGATGACGTCCGAATAGGTCGCCTCCGCCGTGAAGCGCCAATTGTCGCCGAGCAGCGGCAGGTTGGCGCGCTGGTCGACCGCGAGCGTGAAACGCGCATTTTTGGGGATGTCGAAGTCGGCCGAAATGAACGAAACGCTGCTGTCGGTGCCGTTGCGCAGCCCCGCGCGCACCGTCGCGAGCTGCGCCAGGATGGCGGCCGGCAATTCATTGGGATCGACCGGCCCGCCAAGCTGTGCGTTGTTCCGCGTGACCGTTGCCAGGCTGACCCCGTTGGTCAGGAAGGGTTCGGTGAACCACGTGATCGGCGTGCCGCCGGCGAAGATGCCCGCGCCGCCGCGTACCACGGTGTTGTCGAACGGCCGCCAGTTGAAGCCGAAGCGCGGCAGGAACACGTCGACGCCGTCGAGCGTGTCCTGGTTCGAGATGCCGTAGCGGGCGAGGAAGAAGGGATTGGCCGCGGGCGCGTCGCCGCTGGTGAACAGCTCGTAACGCAGGCCGAACAGCATATCGAGCCGGGGCGTGACCGCCCATTGGTCCTGCAGATACACCGAGTGCTGGGTCAGCGCGAAATCGGCGGCGGCGTCGGCGACATTGCCGGTCGTCGGCGCGGTGGCGCTGACGCTGGTGGCGATGCCCTGTTCATATGCCTGGATCGTGGTCAGCGCGGTGCCGTTGACCGTGATCGGTGCAAAGGTGAACACCCCATTGCCCGCCGGGGCACGCGAACGAAAGATGTCGCGGCGGTCGAATTCGTATCCGAACGAGATTTTGTGATCGCCGGCGACATATTCGCCGCGCGTCTTGATCTGCCAGCGATCCGCCTCGAGCACGTTGTTCTGATCGGAATCGTCCGGCCCGATCGACAGGTCGCCGTCGGGGATGGGATTGCCGTTCGCATCGAGCACCAGCGAACCGTCGGCATTGCGGGTGAAGTCGACGTCCTGGAGCAGCACCTGACCGAAATTCGCGTTCGCCGACAAGGGCGTCGCCTTTCGCACCTGGCGCAGATAGCCGACCTGGATCTGGGTGGAAAAGCGGTCCGACCATTGCGAGAAGAGCTGACCGGAAAGGCCGATGGGGGTGTCGGCGTCGAACGCGGCGGCGCTCGACGGCGAATTGAGGCCCGGGCCGCGTGTCGTGTCGATGCTGTTCGATTCGGTGCGCTGATAGGTCAGCTGCGCGCGCTGGTTGTCGCTGATGTTCCAGTCGAGCTTGGCCAGGAACTTGCGCTCGCCATTGGGCGTGTTGAGGATGTCGTTGAAGTCGCCCGAATCATAGTCGTAGCGGTCGATGCCGATTTGACGGATGCGGTCATAGGCTGCGCTGCTGACGAGCAGGCTGGGGGTCTCGCACGCGATGCCGGAGGGACAGGCGCCCAGCGTGTCGTTTTCGCTGAATTCTTCATAGCTGAAGAAGAAGAACAGTTTGTCCTTGATGATCGGTCCGGACAGCGTCGCGCCATAGGTGCGCTCGATAGGTTCGCGCGCGATCGTGAACGGCGCGCCCGCGGCATCGGTGCCGATTTCACGCGCGGACAGGCCGCCACCGCCCTGCAGATAGCGGGCGGAGCCGTGGAACTGGTTGTTGCCCGACTTGGTGTTGATGTTGATCTGGCCGCCCTGGAAGCCCGAATTCTGGACGTCGAACGGCGCCGTCTCGACCGACAGCGATTCGATGGCGTCCAGCGAGATCGGCGATCGCCGTGTCGACAGGCCGGTGAAATTATCGCCGAAGCTGTCGGCTTGCGACAGGCCGTCGACGATCAGGTTGTTGAACCGCGTGTTGAAACCGAGCAGCGAAATGCCCTGATCCTCGTCCGGCTGACCGAAGTCCAGGAAGGCGCGGCTGTCGCGCTGGATGATTTCCTGGAGGCGGCGCTCGACGACCGGCTGGTCGCTGATCTCGCCCTGGCCATAGGTGTTGATCGACCCGAAGCTCAGCCGGTTGCGCGATCCGCCCAGCACGACGATCTCGTCCGCGGCGCCCGCGTCCCGCCGGGCCACGGTGGCCGACAGCGTGACCGGATCGCCCGCAACCGCGAAGATGTCCTTGATCTCGGAGGTGACAACCCCGTCGCCGCTGATCTGGATCGTGTAGGGTCCGCCGATGCGTAGGCCGCTGGCGGTGAACTGGCCCGAGGCGTTGACCCGTGTCGTGACGCGCGATCCCGACGGGACATGTTCGACGACGATCGTCGCGCCGGCCGCCGGTGCGCCGTCGTCGAAGCGAACCTCGCCGCCGATTTCGGCGTAGGTCACTTGCGCATAAGCAGCCGGGATTGCCGCGCAAACGGCAATCGCCGCGGCGCTCGCGCCACCGAGCAGCCGGATCGAGGCGGCAAGTGCGGCAAGATTGAATGGACGTTGCATGGCGTGCGCTCCCCTTTTTTGCATCGCAACAAGGTGCGGCGGGTAGGCGCGTGGAATGACAGCCCCGCAAAACGGAGTAGGTCCATTTTCGATATATCTCGCAAGAATGCGCACGGCGGGCAGCACCCGAAATCAATCGCAATAAATCGAAAGCGTCGGGGAATTTATCGCGCGGCCGTCATGGTCGTGTTGCGGACGGCTGCCAACGCCGTCGGCTCACCGCCGGAAATCCGGGCGGTCGAGTGCCGATTGGACAAAGATCATGCCCCTGCTCATCCCGCCCCCAACCGCCCCGGTGCATCACCACGTCATCCAGCCGCTCGTCGTCGGCAGGGCGGGACGCAAGGATATCGCCCCGCGCGTCGACGGACGGATCGAGCGCCGGCCCGATTTCGGCCTTCAGATCGAAACGCCGGGCGTCCGGCTGCACGAGCTGGAAAGCGAGGTGTTCGACTTTTCCTTTCAGGCGCGCGCGCATGTGATCGATTTCAACTTCAATCCCGGCTGGTCGATGATGAAGGTCAATGACGGCCCGCTTCGCCGGCTCGAGTTCGATCGTCACGCGGTCAGCTTCGCCCCGTCGGGCAGCGAACTCGTCCGTCATGCCACCGCCAGCAACGCGGTGTCGGGCACGCATCGCACGATCGCGGTGGCGATCGAACCCGACTGGATGGCGACGCTCGTTGCGGACGTGGCCGATGGTCGCGCCGTGCACTTCGCCAGTCATGCCGATCCGGCACCCTGGCCGGTCATGCAACGCGTACAGTCCGCGCTCGCGGCGTTTTTCCGCGCGCCCGGGCATTTTTCGACGGTCACGGTCGAAGCGGTCGTCAACGAGATCGCGTTGCGCACGCTGCTGCGCTGGTCGAACCTGTCCACGCGCATGGCGACAATCGCGGTGCGCAGCGAGGACCCGGCCGTCGCCCGCGCGATCGCGTTCATTCACGCAAATCTTCGCGCGCCGGTGACACTCGCCGACATCCACGCCGCGGCAGGGCGCGACGGCACTTTGCTGGCCGGGCCTTTCCGCCGGGTCACCGGACTGACCGTCTACACCTATCTTGTCCGGGCGCGCATCGACGCGGCGGCCGAGGAGCTTCGGGCGACGTCGATGCCGGTCGCGGAAATCGCGCGGCGTTACCAGTTCGGATCGCCGGCGCATTTCTCGACCAGCTTCCGCAACGTGATCGGCGTAAGCCCGCGGCGCTATCGCGGCGAGATCGCCGCGGGCTGATCCGCCCCCGGATTTTCGTAACGGCTTGGCAACCATGTCCGCGTTATGCCGGTGCCATGGACGGGGTAGAGCCAAAGGTTATCAACGACACGCTGCTGCGCAGCGACTGGCGCATGTTCATGCCGCCGGAAACGGAAACGGATGCCGGCCCGCCGGCACCGGCCGCACCGATGTTCCTGCGCGCGCGTCCCGCGTCGCTCGGCCGCGAGCGCGAGCGCGCCAAGCAGATCATCGAATCGGGCAAGGAAACGATCCGTGGGGCCTTCCGGGCAGTGACGGACGGCGATCCCATCGATTACGACGCGCTGCAGGCGCTGGTCCGATCGGTCACCGCGTCGGTATTGCGCCACCCGATGGCGCTGCCGGGCATGGGCCGGCTGAAAACCAAGCACGAATATACCTATCTGCATTCGGTGGCGGTGTGTGGCCTGATGGTCGCGCTCGCCCGGCGGCTCGACGAGCCGGGCCTGGTGCTGGAGGATGTCGGCTTGGCCGGCCTGCTGCACGATATCGGCAAGGCGCGCATCCCGCGCGCGGTGCTCGACAAGCCCGCCGAACTGACCGTGGATGAATTCCGGCTGGTGCGCGAGCATCCGGTGCGCGGGCATGAGCTGCTGAACGACGTGGCCGAAGTCCCGGCGGTGGTGCGCGACGTCTGTCTGCACCATCACGAGCGGCTCGACGGATCGGGCTATCCGTTCGGGCTGAAGGACAAGGAAATCAGCCTGGTCGCGCGCATGGCGGCGATCTGCGACGTCTATGACGCCGTCACCTCGGCCCGCGCGTACAAGCGCAGCTGGTCGCCGGCCGAGGCGCTGGAATGGATGAGCACCGCCGAAGGCCATTTCGACCGCCGCGTGCTCGCCGAATTCCGCAAGCTGATCGGGGCGTTCCCGCCGGGATCGCTGGTGATGCTGCAAAGCGGGCGGCTGGGCATCGTCGCCGACGAGCTGACCGAGGATCCGCTCCGGCCCGCAATCTGCGCCTTTTTCTCGACCCATGCCAAGCGCCCGATCGACTGGGTGATGGTCGATCCCGGCCGCGATCCGATCCTGTCGGTCGAACGCGCCGATCGCTGGGGACTGACCGACTGGCGCACGCTGCGCCGCCAGCTGCTGGCCTTCGCCGACGTCAATCTGCACGGCGTCCGCGAAGATGCGGAGTCAGCCGAACCGGTCGAGGGCCTCGGCGATGGCGCCGTAGATCAGGCCTAGGTCGGCATCGTCGATACAATAGGGCGGCATGACGTAGATCGTGTTGCCAAGCGGCCGGAGCAGGATGTCCCGGTCGCGAAAGAACGCCAGCAGTCGCGGAGCCAGATCGGACAGGTAGCGCGACGTCCCGTCGCCAAGCTCCAGCGCGGTCACCGTTCCCAGCTGGCGCGCGCCATGGACCGCCGGGTGCGATGCCAGCGTAGCCAGATGCGTGCGCTGCCGCCGTTCAAGGTCGGCGACGCGGTCCAGCACCGGTTCGTCGCGCCAGATCGCCAGATTGGCGGCCGCGGCGGCACAGGCGATCGGATTGGCGGTGTAGCTGGACGAATGAAAGAACATCCGGGCGCGGTCCCGCGACCAGTGCGAGTCGAAGATCGCATCGGTGGCCAGCGTGACGGCAAGCGGCATCGCACCGCCGGTCAGCCCCTTGGACAGGCACATGAGGTCGGGGACCACGCCCGCCTGGTCGCAGGCGAACAGCGTGCCGGTGCGGCCCCATCCGGTCATCACCTCGTCCGCGATGAACAGCACGCCGTGGCGGGTGCAG
Organism: Sphingomonas sp. CCH15-F11; assembly: GCF_001557005.1. Lineage (NCBI taxonomy): Bacteria > Pseudomonadati > Pseudomonadota > Alphaproteobacteria > Sphingomonadales > Sphingomonadaceae > Sphingomonas > Sphingomonas sp. CCH15-F11. The sequence continues at coordinate 13,475 of NZ_LSKG01000115.1, forward strand.
AGGTCGCGCATCGCGCGCAGCGTCGCGGGCGGATAGATCAGCATGCCGCCCGCCCCCGACAGCAGCGGCTCGACGATGAGGGCGGCAGGGGTATCGTCGCGGCACGCGGCCTCCAGCGCGTCGATCGTCGCCTGTTCCCGCCCGGTCGCGGGGAAGGGCAGGGTCTCGACGTCGAACAGCAGCGGCGCATAGGCGCGATTGAACACCCCGCGCGCGCCGACCGACATCGCGCCGATCGTGTCGCCATGATAGCTGTGTTCGAGCACCAAGATGCGGTGGCGGGCCTCGCCACGATTGGCGAAATACCCCAGCGCCATCTTCAGCGCCACCTCGACGCTGGTCGAGCCCGAATCGGAGAAGAACACGCGGGTCAGCGGCGCGGGGGTGATCGCCACCAGTTCGCGCGCGACCGTTTCGGCGGGCTCGTGCGTCCAGCCGGCAAAAATGATCTGGTCCAGCCGCGCCGCCTGCTCGGCGATCGCCGCCATGATGCGCGGGTGGCCATGGCCATGGGTCGTCACCCACCAGCTCGAGATCGCGTCGATGATCCGGCGGCCATCGACGGTGTGGATCGCCGCGCCCTGCGCATGGCTGACCAGCGGGATCGGTTCGCCCAGGCCATGCTGGGTGAACGGGTGCCATATGGGTGAGGTCATGCGAAATCGCCCGCGTCGAAATGGGTGGCGAACGCCTGCGCCAGCGCATCCGGCGACGGCGCGTTGAGTCGGGGCAGGCGGCCCAGGCGGCGAACCCCACCGATCGCGCAGATCGTCGCTTCATTGTCCGCATTGGCGTCGCCGTTGAACGCGATGCCCAGGATCGTCACGGCGCGTGCACGCAACGCCTCGATCGTCAGCAGGCTGTGGTTGATCGTCCCCAGCGCCGTCCGCGCGACGATGACGACCGGCAAAGCCCAGCGCGCGAACAGGTCGGCATAGAGCAGGTCGCGCGTCACCGGGACCAGTGCGCCGCCCGCGCCCTCGACCACCAGCGGATCGTGGGGCGGCGGGACGAGCCGCGCGGCATCGATCGTCACCCCGTCGAGTTCGGCGGCGCGGTGCGGCGACAGCGGTTCGGTCAGGCGATAGGCCTCGGGCAGGATGCGGTCGTGCGCGACGCCGGTCAGCGCGGCGACGCGATCGGAATCGCTGCCATCCGCCAGTCCCGACTGCACCGGTTTCCAGTAAAGCGCCCCCAGCGCCTGGACGAGCATCGCCGCGACCATCGTTTTGCCGACATCGGTGTCGGTGCCGGTGACGACCAGCCTCATGCCGTCAGTTCCCGAATGGCGTCGCCCAGCGTCGCGATCTGCGTGGCATCGACATTGCGGGTGATCGAGATGCGCAGCCGCGCCGTGCCCGGCGCAACGGTCGGCGGCCGGATGCCGCGAATGTCGAAGCCGCGTTCGCGTAAGCCAGCCGCCACCCGCATCGCGCGTGCGTCCTCGCCCAATATGACCGGCACGATCTGGCTGGCACCCGCACCGGGCAGCTGTGCGCCCGCCACCGCAATCAGCCCGTGCAGTTCGGTGCGCAGTTCCGGCGCGTCGGCCAGGATACGCAGGCTGGCCCGCACCAGCGCGGCGCTGAGCGGCGACGGCGCGGTCGAAAAGATGAAGCCGCGCGCGCGGTTGACCAGGAAGTCGCGCGCGGTGCGCGGCAACGCGACCAGCGCGCCCTCCACGCCCATCGCCTTGCCGCAGGTATGCAGCGTGATGAGGTTGTGCGCACCGCCGAGCGCCGCCGCCAGCCCGCCACCGTCCGTGCCGAACACGCCGGTGGCATGGGCCTCGTCCACCACCAGCATCGCGTCATGGCGCGCGGCGACCGCGGCGAGATCGTCGAGCGGTGCGCGGTCGCCGTCCATCGAATAGAGGCTTTCGACCGCGATCCACGGCGTGCCGGTGCCGCCCGTCCGCCGCCACGCCGCGATGGCCGCATCGGCCGCGGCCGCGTCGTTATGCGGAAAGCTTCGCGACGTCGCGCGCGTCAGCCGCATCCCTTCATGACTGCTCGCATGGACCCGTTCGTCATGGACGATCAGGTCGCCCGTCTGGGGCAGGGTCGCGAGCAGTGCCGAATTGGCGGCATAGCCGGTCGGCAGGAAAAGCGCCGTCTCGCTGCCGAAAAAGTCTGCGGCCTCCGCCTCCAGCGCCTCATGCTCGGGATGGTTGCCGCGCAGCAGCCGCGATCCGCCCGACCCGACGGGTATGCCCCGGTCGATCGCGGCGCGGGCGGCATCGCGCAGCCGGTCCGACCCGGCAAGCCCGAGATAGTCGTTGGACGAAAAGTCGATGCCGGCACGCGGCGCGAGCGCCCGCAGCCGATCCGCGTCGGCCAGCGCGCGCAGTTGCGCGGCATGGGCATCCCACATTTCCGCGTCCCCCCGTCCGGGCGGTCAGGCGTAGGGCGGGCGGTGCAGCCCCTTGGGGCTGAGCGTGAAGATCTCGCAGCCGCTCTCGGTAATCCCGATCGAATGTTCGAACTGCGCCGACAACGACCGGTCGCGCGTCACCGCCGTCCAGCCATCGTCGAGCAGCTTCACGTCGGGGCGGCCGATATTGATCATCGGTTCGATCGTGAAGAACATGCCGGGCCTGAGCTCAGGTCCGGTGCCGGGGCGGCCGACATGGACGACTTCGGGCGCGTCGTGGAACAGCCGGCCCAAGCCGTGCCCGCAGAAGTCGCGCACGACGCCGAAGCGGTGGCGTTCGGCATGGCGCTGGATGGCGTTGGCGACGTCGCCCATCCGGTTGCCCGGTCGCGCCTGTTCGATGCCGAGCATCAGGCACTCGTGCGTCACCTCGACCAGCCGGCGCGCCTTCAGCGGCACGTCGCCGACCAGGTACATGCGGCTGGTATCACCGTGCCAGCCGTCGAGTAGCGGCGTCACGTCGATATTGACGATGTCGCCGTCCTTGAGGACTCGGTCGCCCGGGATGCCGTGGCAGACGACATGGTTGATCGAGATGCAGCAGCTGTGCATATAGCCGCGATAGCCGAGCGTCGCCGGCACCGCGCCGCCGGCGATCATCATGCCGCGGATCATGTCGTCCAGTTCGGCGGTGGTCACGCCCGGGACGACATGGGGGACGAGTGCATCCAGGATTTCGGCCGCCAGCCGCCCGGCACGCCGCATCCCTTCGAACCCGTCGGGTCCGTGCAGCTTGATTGCCCCGTCGCGCGCCATCGGCGTGGCCGCGTCCGCCATCACATATTCGGTCATCGCGCGAATATAGCGGCACAGGCCCGGCTTTGCCAGCGACGGGGCTTGCGCTATGCCGCGCGGCCATGAGCACACGCATCTGGACTGCCGCGCTGGTCGTGATCGGCGACGAGATCCTGTCGGGCCGGACCCAGGACCGCAACGTGGCCCAGATCGCGACCTGGCTGAATGCCCAGGGCATCCGGCTGGCCGAAGTGCGCGTGGTCGGCGACCGCCAGGATGCGATCGTTGAGGCGGTCAACGCGCTGCGCGCGCGCAACGATTACCTGTTCACCACCGGCGGCATCGGGCCGACCCATGACGACATCACCGTCGACGCGATCGCCGCCGCCTTGGGGGTCGAGGTGGTGATCCACCCCCAGGCGCACGCGGCGCTGGCGGCCTATTATGCGACGCGCGGCGGCCTGAGCGAGGCGCGGCTGCGCATGGCGCGCACCCCGGCGGGGGCGGAGCTGATCGTCAACCGCATGTCGGGCGCGCCGGGCATCCGCATCGGCAACATCCTGATCCTGGCGGGCGTGCCGCACATCGCGGCGGGAATGCTCGACGCGCTGACCGGCACGCTGGAGGGCGGGCTGCCGCTGATCAGCCGCACGATCGGCTGCTGGGTCGCCGAAAGCGAAGTCGCCGACCTGCTCCGCCGCGCGGAAGCCAGCCATGACGGCGTCGCGATCGGCAGCTACCCCTTCTTCCGCGAAGGCCGCGTCGGCGCCAACTTCGTCGTCCGCGCAACGGATGCGGCGGTGGTCGATCAGTGTGTGGC
>NZ_LSKG01000011.1:0-17439 GCF_001557005.1 Sphingomonas sp. CCH15-F11
GTCGGCGGCTGCCCGACGTCTCATCAGCCTGCGTTGATCGGGATGCTGCGCCGGCTCTCGATCGCCTCCGCGGACTTGGGCAGGACGATCGTCAGCACGCCCTTGTTGAACGTCGCTCTTGCCCGGTCCTGCTCAACGCCGCGCGGCAGCCCGATATGGCGCTCGAAGCGACCATAGCTCCGCTCCGAATAGCCACGCTCCTTGTCCTCGGTTTCGGAACGCTTCTCGCCGCTGATCGACAAGACATTGTCGTCGACGCTGATGTCGACGTCCTTCTCATCCATCCCGGGCAGTTCGGCGGTGACGCGGATCTCCTTGTCGGTCTCCGAAAGCTCGATCGTCGGCCACTCGAGGCTGCGACCCCAGCCGCTCGTAGCCGGTACGCCGAAGCCCCGGAAGACGTCGTCGAACAGGCGGTTCACGTCGCGGTGCAGGGACACAAGCGGGTGCTGCTGGTCGGACCTGTCGTCGCTCCGTTCTGGAGCGCGGCTCTCCTGCCGGCCCCAAGGAATGAGATCACGAATTGCCATGATGATTATCCTCCTTTCCTGGCAGGCGTTGGACATGGTCCGTCGGCCGCGCCGCCGAAGCGGCGCGCCGACGGAGCCACATCTATCGCGCGATCAGGCCGCTGCGCTGTTCTCGCCCTTGGGCGCTTCAAGCCGATCGCTGTCGCCGGTCCCGCCGGCGATCTCGATCTTGCGCGGTTTCATGGCCTCGGGGACGACGCGCTTCAGCGCGATCGACAGAAGGCCATTCTCGAACCGGGCGTCGCCGGCCTCGATGAAATCCGCCAGCTGGAAGCGCCGCTCGAACGAGCGGGCAGCGATGCCGCGGTGCAGATACTCGCCCTTCCCGTCATCCTCGGCGCGCTTGCCGGTGACGCTGAGCAGATTCTGCTGAGCGACGATCTCGATGTCCTCCGGGCGGAAGCCGGCCACCGCAAGCGTGATGCGGTAACTGTCCTCGCCTTCCTTGACGATATCGAAGGGAGGGTAGCCATCGTCGTCGCGGGCACCTGCCTCGAGCAGGTTGAACAGACGGTCGAAGCCGACCGTCGATCGCCGATACGGCGCAAAGTCGAAGTTGGTTCTCATCTCCAAATCCTCCTGTGAGCAATCTGGGCATGAGAAGCGTCGGAAACGGAGAGCCGACGCCCTCTATGTCCACCGGACCCGAACGGCGTCCGGCAATCGAAAAACTAGGAACGGCTCAAGAGGTTTCAAGTAGAATTTAGCGAAGTCAGCAAAGCACTTCGCAAGCATCTCCGCCCTTGAAACGGGTGCGGGCGAATACAACATTAAGCCCGCGGACCGGGCCCCTCTGTCGACGGCGCTACGCCATCGTCATGTCGGACCGCATCGAGTGCGCTCGGTGCAGGATCGCGGGCTCCCAGGTGGAGCCGGCCGAGTGCCTCATTGACATTGGAGCAATGGAGTGAGGCATGAACAGAATTTTCGAACCGAATACCTATCGGCCTTTCCCGTCGGCCCGGGCCACAACCACGGCCGTCTATGATGAAGGCCTACGCCGGCACATGCTCGGCGTCTATCGCAACATGGCGCTCGGCCTTGGCATTACGGCGCTGGTGGCATTCCTCGTCGCCAGCGTGCCGGCGCTTTACCAGCCAATCTTCGGCACGCCGCTTAAGTGGGTCGCGATCTTCGCGCCGCTGGCATTTGTCATGTTCTTCTCGTTCAGGATCGAGCGCATGACGACAGGACAGGTGCGAACGGCCTTCTTCGCCTTTGCTGCGGTCATGGGCGTATCGATGGCCAGTATCTTCCTGGTGTTCACGGGCACCAGCATTGCGCTGGCCTTCTTCAGCGCCGCCGCCGTGTTCGCCGCGATGAGCCTGTGGGGCTATACGACCAACGTCGACCTGTCGCGCTGGTCCACCTTCCTGATGGTTGGCCTGATCGGCGTCGTGATCGCGAGCATCGTCAACCTGTTCGTCGGCTCCTCGACCCTGCAGCTCGTATTCTCGATCGTCGGCGTCCTCGTGTTCACCGGCCTGACGGCCTGGGACACGCAGCGCCTGAAGAACGAATATCTGGCTTATGCCGGGTCGGAGCGAGCCGAAAAGCTGGCCGTGATGGGCGCGCTTTCGCTTTACCTGAACCTGGTGAACCTCTTCCAGCTGCTGCTCAGCCTATTCGGGCAGCGGGAGGAATAATCCGGCTCTGAAACGTCGGGCCGGAAGACTAGGCAGCGCCGCCGTCGTCGACGGCAGGCGCTGCTCTGTTTGGTGAGTCCCGCGATCTACGGCCGCTCCATCGGTCAGCGATCGGCCTTCAGCATCGTGGAGTGACGATCGGATTTCGATCGTTCAGCTGTCGATTTCTTGAGATCGGTGGATTCTTCATCTCCTCATTGCCGGTGGATCACCGGACAATGCAACGGAGTCCACTGGATCGCTGCTCGTGCTGTAGCCACGTCTCACGACCTGTTCATCCATGAGCGCCTCGAGCATGTCGGCCCTCGAAATTGACGTGATGGGGTGGACGGCCCCCGCACCGAGGTAGGTGTGCGATGATGCGGCTGTCGGAAGCCACGTCTAGAGGAGTCGTCCATGCCCCAGGAGATCGCTGTAATTGGCCTCGATCTGGCCAAGAATGTGTTCCAAGTTCACGCCATCACCCATGATGGCAGTCCGGTTGTGCGCCGGCAGCTTCGACGAGCTGAGGTGCTGAAGTTCTTCGCGAAGCTGAAGCAGCCATGCCTTGTCGGGATGGAAGCTTGTGCATCAGCCCATTACTGGGGCCGGGAGATCGGCGCGCTCGGCCATGAAGTCCGGCTCATGCCGCCAGCGTATGTGAAGCCGTACGTGAAGCGCGGCAAGACCGACGCGGCCGACGCCGAGGCGATCTGCGAGGCCGTGACCAGGCCGACCATGCGCTTTGTCGCGGTGAAGTCGGAAGAACAGCAGGCGGCGCTGATGCTGCACAAGACCCGCGATCTTCTGGTTCGGCAGCGGACCATGCTGATCAACGCACTGCGCGCCCACCTCGGTGAGTATGGCATTGTGAAGGCCCAAGGTCCTGCGGGAGTGACCGCGTTGCTCGCTCTGGTTCAGGAGGCCCAAGCCGTGATCCCGGCCCACGCAAGATCAGCGCTATCCAGCATCGTCACCCAGTTCCGCGCGCTCGTGCGCGAAATCGACCTACTCGAGAAGCAGATCCTCGACTGGCACCGCCACGATGAGGTCAGCCAGCGGCTTGCGACGGTGCCGGGCATCGGGCCGATCACGGCATCGGCGATTGCAGCGACCGTACCCGATGCCTCAATTTTCCGATCCGGACGACAGTTCGCCGCATGGCTGGGCCTGACGCCAAGACCGCACAGCTCTGGCGGGAAGGAGCGCCTGGGCGGCATCACAAAACAGGGTGACGGCTACTTGCGGCGCCTGTTGGTCGTCGGGGCGACGGCGGTCATGCGGATGACGCGCAAGGATCACGCGAGGCAGCCGTGGCTAGCCAAGCTTTTAGCGAAAAAGCCAGCCAAGCTCGCCAGCGTTGCTCTGGCGAACAAAACGGCGCGGATCGCTTGGGTCATTATGAGCCGTGGGGAAATTTACCGCCCAGCTGCGGCCTGATCGACGCAGATAGCAGGTGCGCTTACGAGATGGTGCAGGGTGAATGAGTGGTGATGACAGACCGGTCTGACCGGGGATCGTGGAAACCCAAGGGGAGCAGGCGCTACCAAGCGCGTTGACGTGATCAGGGAAACGATCCGCGGACTTCATCAGGGCCAGCAGCCATGCGGTGCTGCACGAACAGGCCGAACACATGGATGCACCCGACCGGTGCTAATCGACCCTCAAAAACCTGTTGCACCGCGGGGGCCGTCCACACATGACCCCCGTTTCTTCATCCACTAGCTAGAGACCGGCCCTTCAAGGGGACGGACAGATGAAGCGGAAGCAGTTTTCAGAAGAGCAGATCATCGGCATTCTGAGGGAGGCCGAGGCGGGCGCCGTGGTGACGGAGCTGTGCCGCAAGCACGGCATGTCGAGCGTGACCTGCTACGCCTAGAAAGCGAAGCATGGCGGCCTGGAGGTATTCGAGGCGAAGCGACTGCGGCGCTGGAGCACGAGAACGCGAAGCTGAAGCGGTTGCTGGCCGACGCCATGCTGGACAATGTGGGGTTGAAAGACCTGTTGGCAAAGAAGTGGTGAGCGCGGCTGCCAAGCGGGAGGCGGTCGCGCTGTTGCAGTCTGGGTTTGGGATGAGCGAGCGGCGCGCCTGTGCCGTGATCGGTGCCGACCTGACGACTACAACACCGAGCGACCGCACTCCTTGCTCGGCTACGCCACCCCGGCAACCTTTGCCGCCGAGATCGAGAAGCAACGGGCTGGACGCGTTCAGCCCGTTGCTTCGAGTGCGCTCGCGCGCCACAACAACCGCCGGTCTCTGGTTCCGGTTGGATGAACGCCGGGGCTCACGTCACTTGGATGAGGACGCAGGCCGTCCGACAACGAAGGTCGGAACGGCGGCTGGCGCGCTAGGCGACCGTCTGCCAAGTAGGTGCAAACCGATCGGCAGGCGACCGCAACTTTGGTCGTGAAGCGAGATGGCGAGAGGCAGGCGCGGAGGTAGTGACAGGAGAATGACCGCAAGCACCATTACCGCCGAGGTTGGCGGCAGGCCTCCAGCATGAGCTGCAAGCTGGAAATCCTAACTTCGCCTTCAGCAATCGACGGTGATCTTACGTTCAGGGAATTGGCAGATAACCTGCCGACCTTGTGCTGGGTCGCGAATGCCGATGGTCACATCACTTGGTACAACAGGCGTTGGCACGACTATTGCGGAACGACGGCCGAGCAGATGCAGGGCTGGGGTTGGCAAGCGGTTCATGACCCCGACGTCCTGCCCGCCGTCATGGAGCGCTGGACCGGCTCGATCGCGACGGGCGAACCGTTCGAGATGGTGTTCCCGCTGCGCGGTGCCGATGGCGTCTTTCGGCCGTTTCTCTCGCGGATCGTCCCGCAGCGCGACGAGGCAGGTGTGCTGCGGCGTTGGGTGGGGAACAACATCGACATCAGCGCGCAGGTGGCAGTCGAGGACGAGCTTCGCCGGTCACGCGAGCAGCTTGAACGGGTGAACCGCGCGATCGGAGAGCGCGAGGCTTTCCTGTCGAGCGTACTGTCCAGCTCGACGGACTGCATCGAGGTCCTCGATCTTGCGGGCAATCTGACCTTCATGAATGATGGGGGGCAGCAGCTGATGGAGATCGGCGACTTCGCCGACGTGGCGGGCCGTCCATGGACCGACGTCTGGCATGGCGCCGGCAGGGAAAGCGCGAGTCACGCCGTCGAAGCCGCGCGGCGGGGAGATGCCACCACCTTCATGGGCATGGCCGAAACGCGCCGGGGCAACCTGAAATGGTGGCACGTCGCCGTCAGCCCGATCACGGGACCGGGCGGCAAGCCTGAGCGGATCCTTTGCGTATCCCGCGACATCACCGAACTGCGCGCCAGCGGGGAGGAGCGGGATCGCTTCATACGACTGGCGGAGAACAGCACCGATTTCATCGGAATGGCCGCGCGGGACGGCCGCGTGTTCTATCTGAACGGCGCGGCGAGAAGGCTGGTCGGCCTGGAGGACCGAGCAACGTCCGATCTGGTGATCGGCGACTTTTTCTCGCCTGAACAGGCCGAGCAGATTTCCCGTGAGGTGCTGCCAGCGGTCGATCGGGTGGGCCAGTGGGCCGGGGAGGTGGAGCTTCGCCACTTCGGGACAGGTGAGGCGATCCCTGTCCTGTATTCGGTGTTCGCAATTACCGACGCGAACGGCATGCACGTCGCCTATGGAACGATCACGCGCGACTTCCGCGAACGTCGGCGCGCCGAAGACGACATGCGGCTGCTCAATGGCGAGCTGGCTCACCGCCTCAAGAACGTCCTTGCGGTTGTGCAATCCGTGGCGAGCCAGACGCTGCGCAGCGCGTCCGATACCGAAGCCGCGAGCCGCGACCTTTCCGCCCGCCTCGTGGCGCTCGGCGCTGCAACCGACCTGCTGACACGGAGGTCATGGCGCTCGGCCGACCTGGGCGAGCTGGCGGTCCGGGCGCTGACCCCTCATGGCGCCATCGGCACGCGCATCCTCATCGACGGGCCGCGCATTGCCATCAAGCCCCAGGTCACGGTCGCCTTTGCGCTCACGCTTCATGAACTCGCAACCAATGCCGGGAAATATGGGGCTCTATCCAATGAAACGGGGACTGTGTCGCTTCGGTGGGAGATTGCGGATCAGGGAGGTGAGGCGCTTCTGGATGTTCACTGGCGTGAGCACGGCGGGCCACCCGTGCAGGCTCCGCAGCGAAGGGGTTTCGGTTCAGTTCTCATCGAGCGATCGTTGAGCGCGTACACCAGCGGCAAGACGGAATCTGCATTCGACGCGGAAGGGTTCACGTTCACCCTCCATGCACGCCTTGAAGACGTCTCGATCAATGATGGAAATAATTAGTGGGCCAGCGTAAGCCGATTGCAAACAAGACCATCCTAATCGTGGAAGACGAAGCCATCCTCAGGTTCGATCTGGTCGACTTCTTCGAACATGCAGGATGGAGAGTGTTCGAGGCCACGAATGCCGACAGCGCCATCGAATTGCTCGATCGTCACAGGGAGATCGGCGCTGTTCTGACGGACGTCAACATGCCTGGGTCGATGGACGGCCTTGCGCTCGCTCATCACGTGCGCGGGCGCTATCCGCCAACCGTCCTATTCGTGGTGTCGGGCAACGTGCCCCTGGACAGCGAGGATCTGCCGGTCCGAACCGCGTTCATGCCCAAGCCGTTCGATCCGCATCGCCTGCTTCGCGAACTGGAGGCGGCAAGTCTGTGACCGGGGACGGTCTGACCTGATGTGCACAGGACGCCGCCGAAGGAAGGGGTTCACGCCCGTGCCAGCGTCGTCACATCGCCAGCGCCATCTCCCTATCGATCTGCTGGACCGCGGTGACGAAGGCGAACAGCTTCTGCGGGTCGGGTTGACCACCCGTCCGGACGCCGGAGCACAGGTCGACACCATAGGGCCGAACCTGCCCGATCGCTTCTGCCACGTTCGCGGCAGTCAGGCCCCCGGCAAGAAACACCGGCTTCTCGGTCGCACGGACGAAAGCGGTGCTGACCGCCCAGTCATGCGCACGGCCGGTTCCCCCCCAGCTCAGCGACCGGGGCGTTGGGCCTGCCGGAGTCGAGCAGGAAGGCATGAACGCAAGGATCATAGGCCGGGATCAGCTGTAGCGCTTCCGGCCCTTCGACGTGGATAACCTGTATCCGGCGGACGTGCGGCTCCAGCGCCGCCAGCTTGCCCGACCCCGCGGGATCGATGTGCGACACGATCTGGACCGCCGACGGAGCGGTCGCGCGGACATGGGCGGAGATGGCGTCGGCGGTCGTCTCGGATGTCAGCAGGAAGGTGGCCACCGGCGGTGGCACGAGCGCCGTCACCTCTGCGATCGCCCTGTCGGAGATCGGACCGGGACCAGATGGCATGCGCGCCACCAGCCCCAGCGCATCCGCCCCAGCCGTGATCGCGATCCGCGCTTCATCCGGCGAGGCGATGCAGCAAATCTTGATCCGCGCTCTCATGGGACCGAGACGTGCCGCCATGCCGCCATGCCGCCATGCCGCCATGCCGCCATGCCGACGGGAGGGCAATAAGCCGGTCCGTGCCGGATGCCGCCGCGAGGTCGGGCATCCTCTATCGTGGAGCAAGGCGGATCGTGGCCGTGCCGCGCCCCCATACGGGGAGGTACACGCCTTGCCCCGCCGCCTTCAGCTGGCCCGTGCGCACGTCCGTGATGTGGGCGCGCACGATCAGGTCGCCGATCTGCTTCTCGTCGATCGCATGGGTAATCTTGGCGAGCAGCTTGTCGAAATCCTTCTCGAAATTCTGGGTCAGCGCGCTCGAGACCGTTCCGGATATCCCGGGCGCATTGGCGAGCTTCAGAAGCAGGCTGGTCCTGACAGAGTCGGTGGCTCCAACCACCGCAAGGTCCTCGACCGAGACATGCCTGTCATTGACGGCGTTGCGCGGCGTGGCGGTCAGCCAGATCGTTCCCCTGGAAGGCTTCCCACCTTCGGCTGCCGCGCTGAAGCGGAGCCCCACCGCGATCTTGCCGCCAGTCGTGCCGTAGATGGTGACCTGGTGAAACTGGGCGCGCACGGCACCGATCCCGGGCAAGTGGAAGGGGCGCCTGGACCGCTTCACCAACGCCTTGGCGAGAACCGGTTCCAGCTGACGATAGTCCGCGATCACAGGGATGGCGAACAGGATCCCGCCTGGTCCGGGCTGCCGGCGGGCGAGGTCGGGAAGCGGCTGGCGTTGCGGATCGGGTGGACGATCGCCGACAAAGGTTTCCGTTCTCGCCGTGAGCCCCAGCAACAGGTTCAGCCGCCTGCCCGAAATCCTGTAGCCGCCAAAGCTTAGCCGCTGGGGCGTGATCCGCATCCACACCGGCGGGTTTGCCTTGTTGAGCTCGACGGAGGTGAACGCCTTCCCCCAGATATGGGCGATCTGCTCACGCACCCTTAACTTGGCCAGCTCCTTTGGCAGCGTACGCTCCAGGCGCGCGACGACGCTGGCGAGCTTGGCGTCCGCCTTGCTGGTGAACTCGATCCGCTGGCCGAGAAAATCAACGTGCGGCTCATCGGTCCAGTCATAGGAGATCGATATCTTTCCGTGCGGCGACCAATCGCGGAAAACGTCGAGTTGCACCACGGCCCTTACGCGTGCGTCCGCTTCGGCCGTTTCCCGGCTGAGCACGCCTCCCACGTCCCTGGCGCTGATCGTGGCATGGAGCGGCATCGTGACGACGATGGTCCTTCCTGAACCACTGAGCGTCAACGGGCCGCGCACGACGGTGCCGGTAATGCGGCACCGAACTGTCGGAGTTTTGATTTTTGCGAAAAGGATTTTCACCTTTCGCGGCGGCACGCAGGTCTGCCCCGGTTTGTCGATCGCCCAGAGACGACGTGGGACCGCTTGCTCGAGGGTAGTGGCGAGCTCGTCGAGATCCGCGGCGATCGGCACGTCGATCACCGAGGTTTGCGGGGACACGCTGATCGCATCCGTTGTGCGCGGCGGTGCCCGACGTGGAGTCCGGTCGCACCCCGCCAGCCAAGCGGCGCACAGCAAGGCGGAGACGATCATTGCGCGTTTCGATATACCCGCGCAGCCATCTTCCGGCAGAGAGGAACCATATGCCTGGACTGGCACTGCAATCACGGGTTCAGTCTGGATGAGCACAACTCCTGCCAACAGCCTTCCGGATGGCCGCCGCCATGCAGCCTCTCTCCTTGGCGCAGGCGATCATCCGCCACGAACACCCGCAACTAACACGCAAGGAAAAGGAACTGTTTCGTTTCCTTGTCGTTCCGTGATCTGATTTTAGCCAATGCCAGTCACACCAACGGAGGGTTCGATGAAGACTGCGATAGTTGCTGCCCTGCTTTCTCTCGCGCCGGTCCCGGTGCTCGCCCAAGCCGTTTCGCCGGCCACTTCGGGGACGATGACGAGCGCCGACGTCGGCGTGTCCCCGATCGTTAGCCAGAGCGGGCCCAATTACGTCCTCGCCGCGGCGGACGCGAACCTATTCCAGATTAAGGCGGCGCAACTCGCCGTGACACGTGCGCAGAGGGATGACGTGAAGGCCTACGCGCGGCGGGTAATGGCGGAAACGCAGAGCAGCCACAAGGCACTGCTGGCGGCGCTCAAGAATGATCAGCGTACGATCAAGGCGCCGTCTTCGAACCTATCTGCCGACCGTGCCGCGTTGCTGAAGTTGTTGCAAAAGGCCCCGAAGAGCGCTTTCGACAACCTGTACCTGACACAGTCTGCGCAGGTGCAGCAGGCCGCCTGGGCTGTCCACAAGGGCTATGCACAGGACGGGACCGATCCTGCCTTGAAGCAGGTCGCCGGCACTGCCGTCCCGGTACTGGAAAACGAGCTTACCACCGGCAAGTCCCTCACTCCCTCCGGGCTTGCCGGATGAGGTGACCTTCGTCGGACCAGGCCGTTCACTCCCGTCGGCCTGGTCCGGCACCTTTGTTCTCGCTTTCGCTGTGGAGCTTGTTGAACTGGTCGCGGGCATCATCATGCATCAGGTGCTGCATCAGCATCCAAAAGCCTGCACCGCCCCTTCGCCCGCCTCCTGATATGCCCGCGCCATGTTCCGTCGGAGGTCCTCGAAAAGGCCCGCCTCCAGATCTTGCCCCTCCCTTGTGAGCGTTAATAGGCGTTGACGCCTATCGCGCGTTCCGGACTTCACATCGATCAATGCGCGCTCGATCAAGTCCTTCATCACTCGCCCAACAGGCTGCTTCGTAACTCCAAGAATCTTCAACAGGTCACTCACGGACAGGTCCGGGTATCTGCCGACGAAGTACAATACGCGGTGATGAGCGCGTCCCAACTTGCGCGCTGCAAGCTCCGCATCCGCGTGCGCAAGGTGAGACCGGTGAGCGAAGAAAAGTAGGTCAATCCCGCCTCTGACCACGTCATCACGCAGGTACTGAGCAGGCGGAGGAGAAAGCGGCGCCCTCACGCGAGCTGTCTTGTGCATTGAAGGAACCGCACTTTGCTCTCCGTCACTCCCATCCCAACCCGAGCGATTTCTGCAAGGCGATGAAGGAGCGATCAAGCTCGCCGGTCGCCTCCTGTAGCGACTGTTCCGCTTCCAGGGCAGCGCGTTCTGCTTCAAGGGACGTGGTCAAGGGAACGGCGCCCTGACTGAACCGCTGCGCCGCATACGCGGCCGACTGTCTCGCTCCATTGCGGCTCTCGACGCTCGAGAACAGGTTCCTGCGCTGATTGCCGAAGCGGGTCAGGCTCGTCTCTGCGTCGGTCAGGGCAGAGAAGACGACCTTGCGATATTGTGCCTCGGCTTCGTCGCGATCGGCCCTCGCCTGATCGACGCGGGCGCGATTCCGGCCGAAGTCAAGGAAGCTCCAGTTGATGCGCGGCAGCAGCAGGCTCGACACGTTGTCGGGATCGACCACGTCGCCGACGTCCGGGCCGCCGAGGCCGATGATCCCCATTATGCTGACCGAGGGGAACTGCCGGGCGACGTTGACGCCGATCTGGGCATTCGAGGCCGCCAGCTGTCGCTCGGCCGCGCGGATGTCCGGGCGCCGTCGCAACATCGCGGCAGGGTCACCGATCGCGACTGTCGCCGGGATCGTAGGTATTGGTGCAGGAGCGGAGAGCGCTGCATCATGCGCGCCAGGCTCGTCGCCGGTGAGTAGAGCCAGTTGATCCAATGTCGTGGCGATCTGACCCTCGAGCGGAAGCAGCCCGGCTTCCGTTCGGGTGAGCTCCGTCCTCAGCCGAACCACCTCGTCGCGCGAGGCTGCGCCGCGCTGTTCACGCTGTTGCAGGAGGGTCAGCGACTGTTGCTGGAGTTGTGCGGAGCGGCGAGCCAGAACAAGGCGCTGCTGAAGTTCGCGCAAGGTCACGTAGTTCTGGGCCACCTCAGCGGCCAGGCGCACCTGCGCATCCGCGCGGCTGGCCTCGGCCGCCTGCGCCTGAGCCTGCGCGCCCTCCGCGGCGCGTCGGCGCCCGCCGAACAGATCGATCTCCCACGACGCATCGAGGCCTGCGTTGTAGAATTCGGCCTTGATGCGATCGGACTGTTCGCCCTGCGTCGGCAAGGCAAGCGAGCCTGCCGGGAGATCGGCAACGATCGCCGTACCCGACGCGGACACCGTCGGCAGCTGGTTGGCGCTCTGTTCGCGTAGGCTCGCCCGCGCCTTTCGTATCCGCGCCTCTGCAATGGTGACGTCCGGATTAGCGGCAAGCGCGCGATCGATCAGCGCCGTAAGCTGAGGATCGGCCATGCTTTCCCACCACCGCGCGATCGGCGGCCGAGGCACGGTAACCGCCGGGTCAGCGCGGCGAAATGCGGAGCGCGCGCGCTCGCCGCTCACGACGCTCGGCGGGCCTTTGTAGCTCGGGCCGACCACGCAGCCGGAGAGGAGGGCGGGGAAAAGGATCCAGGTGAGTCGGTTCATCAGTGCATCGCCATCTGCGTGCCGGACGAGATCGGCCGGAGAAACAGCGCCAACGGCGTCGTGATCGCGATCGCGACGCCGAGCGCGAAGAACAGGTCGTTGTAAGCCATCACTGTGGATTGCTCGAGCAATTGACCCGCGAGCTGCCGGTAGGCTCCGGCCTCGCCTGAGGGCGCCATCACCGTGCGCGCGAACCACTCCTGGGTCGTTGCTGCGTTGGCCGACACCGTTTCACCCAACCGGTTGAAGTGGAGGAACGTCTGGCGATCCTGGAGGGTGGCCATGAGCGCCAGTCCGATGGAGCCGCCAAGATTGCGCCCGGCGTTGAACAAAGCGGAGGCATCCCCCGCATCTTCAGGCGACACGGCACTGATCGCTGCCTGGTTGAGGAACATCATGGCGAAGATCTGGCCGAAGCCGCGGACGAGCTGCGAATTCGTCAGGTCGCCCCCGGCCGACTGCGCGGTGAGGTGCCAGTCCATGGCGCAACTGACGCCGATCAGCGTCATGCCGACAAAGACCGCCAGGCGAACGTCGAGATATTTGAACGCTAGCGGCAGGAACGGCATCAGCATCAGGGCGGGGATACCGGAGACGAAGACCACCTTTCCCGATTGCAGCGCGCTATAACCCGCCATCGACGAGAGGAACTGGGGGATGAGGAAGGTCACCCCGTAGAGCACGACGCCGATGATGAGGCTGAGGACGAAGACGCTGCCGAAGGAGCGGCTGAAGATCAGCGACAGCTTGAGCACCGGATGTTCGGAGCGGACCTGTCCGATCGTGATGAGCGCGAAGCCGAAGATTGTGGCGACCGCGAGCTTCACGATCATGGCGGACTCGAACCACATCTCGCGCTGACCTTCCTCGAGCATCACGGTGAGCGCGCCCAGGCCGATGGCAAGCCCCGCGACCCCGAACCAGTCGGCATGGCGCAGCTGGTCGAGCCGCAAATGCTCGTGCTTGAGCCCGAGCAGGAGCAGGAGGACGAGTCCGGCACATACGGGCACGTTGAGGAAGAAGGCGTAATGCCAGCTGTAATTGTCGGTGAGCCAGCCCCCGATGATTGGCCCGAGCACAGGTCCAAGGATGGCGGTGCCGCCGAAGGCTGCGGTTCCGATCGGCTGCTGCGCCGGCGGCAGCCGTGTCGCGATGATCGTCATCGCAGTCGGGATCAGCGCACCGCCGGTGAAGCCTTGCCCTACACGCCCGGCGATCATCATCGGCAGCGTCGTCGAAATCCCGCACACGATCGAGAAACCGGTGAAGCTGACCGCCGCACCCAGAAGGAAGTTGCGCAGGCCGAGCAGGCGCACGAGAAAGGGGCTGAGCGGGATCATGACTATCTCCGCCACGAGATAGGAGGTCGCGACCCAAGTGCCCTCGGTGCCGCTCGCGCCGATCTCGCCCTGGATGGTGGGCAAGGCAGCATTGACGATCGAAATGTCAAGCAGCGCCATGAACGACCCGATCGTGCCCGCGGCGACGGCTAGCCAGTCGCGCAGGCCGGCGCGTTCGGCCGCCATCAGCGCGTGCCCTGCGTCTCGCCGCGCTTCAGCCGCTCGGTTTCCTGCTCGATCCGATCACGACTTCCCTTTGCGCTGATCGTGTCGACCGTGACCTCGACCGACAGGCCGGGACGCAGCACCCGGCGCGCCTCCGGCCCCGCTTCAATGCTGATCCGCACGGGCACTCGCTGAACGATCTTGGTGAAGTTCCCGGTCGCGTTCTCGGGCGGGATGAGCGAAAACTGCGCGCCCGTGCCTGGTGAGAAGCTCGCAACCCGGCCGCGCAGTTCGGCGCCGTCAAGTGCATCCACCTTGATGGTCACGGGCTGTCCGACGCGCATCAGCGCGACCTGTGTTTCCTTGAAGTTAGCCTCAACGTAGAGTTGATCGACTGGCACCACCGACATCAGCCGGGTCGCCGGCTGGACATATTGCCCGGCCCGCACCGCCTTGTCCGCGACCACACCGTCTATACTGCTGCGGATCTGGACCGCACCGAGGTCCGTCGAGGCGCGCGCAAGCTGCGCCTGCGCGGTGCCACGCTGCGCCTCCGCCTGGCCGATGCGAGCCGCTTGCGTTGCGACACTGCGACGGGCGGCGAGGTAGGCGGCTCGCTGCGCGCGCAACTCCGCGGAGGCTCGATCTCGCTGAAGGACCAGGTTTGCGATGCGCTCACGCGATTCCGCTCCTGTCCGAGCGAGGGGTTCGTAGCGTCTCACCTCGTTCTCTGCCGCTGCGGCGGCAGCCTCGGCGCTCGCAACCTGGGCGGCGGCCTGAGCGACAGTGGCCTGTTGCTCGTCAAGCGTCCGGCGCGCGGTCGTGATGTTGGCGCCGGCTGCGGCGATCTGAGCTTGCGCCTGTTCGACATTGGCGCGGTAGTCACGAGGATCGAGGACGGCGAGCAGCTGGCCGCGGCGGACAGGCTGGTTGTCGGCGACGAGGACACGCTCGACATAGCCGCCTACCTTCGGTGAAACGGTCACGAAGTCCGCGCGCACATAGGCGTTGTTGGTCGACTGCAGGTATTGGCCGCTCGCGCGGTAGTTCAGGTACCAGACGACCGCCGCGACGATGCCCGCAACGAGCGCGGCGATGAGGACGTAGCGGATGATCGGAAAGCGCTCGAGAAGCGAGGGCTTCTTTTCGCCATTCTTCTCCTCGGAACCGTCCTCCGACCTGGCTTCTTGCTGGGAATTTGCGTCCGAGTGGTCTTGCGGCGCGTCGCCGCCTCGATCTTCAGCCTGCTCGTCAGCCACCCAGCAACCCTATCGTATGTAAACCGAGCCGTATCATAGTGTGTGTCGGTCGGCATTGCCACCCACTCTGATGGGCTCGTGCACAGCAAACTCAAGCTGCGCGAAGCATACAGCCGCGGGATCTCCGCGGCGGAATGCTTCGGCGTGAACGACTGCGATCCGACGCCCGACACGCCTGACCTTAGGCGTCGTGACAAGGGCATCGGGCCGAGCAGAGGCAAGGAACTGGAGGTTCACGCTGATGAGCTTCGGGACGTGCCCATGCGGAAGTTGGCGTGCAAGAGCACGCTTCGCTGCCACTTCGAGAAAGGATGCCACAGCTCCGCCATGCAAGGCGGGAAGGAGAGGGTTGCCGATCATGTATTCCACTGGCGTCAAAACAAAGGCGTCACCGTTCTCTGAAATCATGGAGCCTAGCAGCTGCGCGAAGCCGCTCATGGCCCGACAGCCCGATTGATCGAAAAGACGCCTTGGGCAGTCGCGATCAGGTGAGAAGGATCGGTATCCCAAACTTCGGTCCGTACGAACGCACGGTGCTCGGTGGCGTCGTAACAATGCGCCCACGCTGTCGCGGAGCATCTCGCCTCGGGATACCGCACATGGTCCACCTTCAGGTTGAGGGTCGAGATTGCCAATCGCCTTCCCAGTCGAGACATTACAGCAACGCCGCAGGCCTGATCGATAAGGCTCGTCAACACGCCCGTCGCTAAAGTCTCGTCCTCGTCCGCCAGCTCCTCACGCCAACCGACACGTAGCGAGCTGAGGCCATCGCCGATCGAAACCAGCTCCAGGCCAAGCCTGTTCCCCCACGGTATGTCGCCTGGTTGCAGGCTCCAGTCTCCAGCCACGAATCCATCCTCGTCCTGATCAGGCTCTGCCAGCTTGAAAGGCCGGCTTTGCTCCAGCCATCTGGGAAACGGTACGGTTTACATATAGGGTCCGGCTTCTTAATGGTTATGGTCTCGCATGGAAACGCGGTCGAACAAATTCCTGGTGCTCGTAGTGACCGGCTTTCTGCTTGGCACGCTCCTGATCTTCACCCTGTGGCTGTTTGATGCACGCGATGGACACGGCAATCCCTATATGATCCGCTTCACCGGGAGCGTTGCCGGCCTGGAGAAGGGGTCGCCGGTGACCTTCTCGGGCGTACCGGCCGGTCATGTCACGTCGATACGCTTCGACAAGGAGGACCCGTCAGCGGTTCTCGTCACCGTCAACCTTGATCCGCAGATCCCCATCGTCGCAGGCGTAAAAGCGTCGATCGCAAGATCGGCACTGGCCGGCACCGCGAACATCAGCCTCGACGGCGCCACATCTGGTGCGCCCCCGATCGTTGCGGTGAGCGACGGGGAGCTTCCCGTCATTCCCGCCAAGGAAGGCGGGCTCCTTGGCGGCGGAGGGGACCCCGTCGCACTGGTCGAGAAGATCAGCCGCACCGTGGATTCTGTTTCTCGCAACCTCGACGCCGCTCAGCAGGAACGGACCAGCGATCGACTGGCGGCGCTTGCGGAAAGTTCCGCGGGTTGGGCAGACAGGGCCGGGTCGGCATCCGACGGACTTACTGGCGCGCGCGCTCGCGTGGTAGCTGTGGGGGACGCCTTGCAGCGATCCGGCGCCAGCGCACAACGGTTGAGGCTTGCCCTGGACGACCGCCGCGCGATCGTTCTCGCGAGAGCGAACCGCACGTTGCTGAACGCTCGAGACGGAGCCGAGCGATTTGCGGCGCGCGTTGAGGCGGTTCGACCCGCGATCCGCGGCACGACTGCCAAACAGGCTCAATTGCGTGAGACCATTCGTTCAGCAAGGAACAAGGTCGGTGCTGTCAGGGATACGGCCGTTCGCATCGATCAGGAGGGACTGGGCGTGGGTGCTCCGTCTCTTCCCGTCTACAAGCCAACGTCACAGGATTGAGCGACGGCGATACAAAAGCACAGCCTTGGGCTGAGATCGAGCTGGCAGGCGAGCAAGCGACCCTCTCGGCGTGATTTCTCGTCAACCTGTCCGGATCACGCTACCGTCGATCCAGGAGAACGAGATTGAGCGACATCGAAAAGAAAGGTCGGCCCAGGAAGATGGGCAGACCCACGACCGAGGACGCGCTTCGCCTGACCTCGCATATCCTCAAGAGCGCCCGCGAGCTGTTCTTCGCACACGGGTTTGACGGCGCCAGTGCCGACATGATCGCCGAACAGGCGCGTATCTCCAAGCGAACCCTGTACGCGCGCTTCGGCAGCAAGGCCCGCGTGTTCGAGGCGGTGATCCTCGACGAGATCGATACGCAGCTGCGCGCGCTCGAACCTTCCGGCAGCGACGAACCCGACATCCAATCGCGGCTTCGCGTAATCGCCGATCGTCTGCTCGAGTGGCTGCTGACGCCGCGGATCACCTCCATGGAACGCGTCGTCATCGCGCAGGCCGTGCGCTTTCCAGCGCTTGCGGCAAACATCCACGACTTCGGCTACCAGCGGGCCGTGCAGTGGGTGGCCTCGATCCTCGCCCATGCCGATGCAAAGGGTGAGCTATCGTTGGCAGACCCGGTGTTTGCCGCCGAGCAGTTCGTCACCCTCGTAGTGGTCGCGCCCATGCGCCGTGCAGCGCTCGGGCTTGTCCGTCGTCAGAACATTTGGCACAGGTCGCGGCGTAAATTAGCGGAGTGCGGG